>JAIOQL010000502.1 GCA_021413405.1 Leptospira sp. | reverse complement strand
GGAGAGCAGATACTATTTTAAATATTGCCCGAAAAGAAAATCTCCAGGGACCCGCATTACTTATTATAGGAGATGTAATAAAATTTTATGAGGCGACCAGGATAAATTCTCTAAAAAACCAATTATTAAAGTAAGGCACATTTCTTGCAGTATTAGAAGCAGGAAGTGCAAGAATGAAAAAAATTATATATCTGAATTTTGTTTTGGCGTTCGGGTTATACGCGCAGACAAATAATGCGATAGCGACTGACGCAAAATCAACGGAGCAAACTATAAAAGAGGAAGCGACAATCGCTCCGCCAATTAATAAACCGGTAGAATCAAAAACCGCTGAAGCAAAACCGGTTGATCCCAAGCCTGATTTTACACTCATACAATTTTTTGCAAACGATGTAAACTTTCGTGGAACAAGTATCTATGGTGAAAAGTTAAGCCGTAGAAACCAGGAAGGCTATAAATCGTTTAATGATGCGTGGCTCGTTAGCTCCAATATCATTTTCCATTTGCCAATTCCGGGATTAAAATTCCTCTTCACTTCAAATAATCCCATCGAGAACAGAAGCAATAAAGATGCAGATCAAAGATTTCAGACTTCTCCCGGTGCGGATGACCAGACTGCGAAACTGAACCAGGCAATTCAAACGGGGAGTTTCTCTTTTGATCCTTCTGCAGTCCGTTCCCGCAAAGAACAAAATGGGTTACGCGATGTTTTTATTGGCCAGATGTACTATGACTGGGAGACAAAAGCTGGCGGTTTTCGCACAGGGTTCTTTTTCCTGAATAACCAGAATTATCCGGCGAAATTCAATTTGGGAGAATGGGTTTTTGGTTTCCGGCCTGACGTTTTAAAATTTCTGAATCCGGAGCTGACTATGTTTTACCGGTTCACTTCTGAATTGAATGGACTGAACAACGGAAATATTCACATCCGTGCAATCATAAAACACGAATTTTTTAAGGAGGAATTCTTCAGGGTTACCCCAATCCTCGAAGCGGGCTACCAGGCAGCAAATAACAATACCGACAGAAGAAATGGAGTCAGCGACATTACGGCACGCCTGCAA
>JAIOQL010000501.1 GCA_021413405.1 Leptospira sp. | reverse complement strand
AAACCACCAACTGTAAAGTTTGGTACAACGCAAGGAACATGGGGGGGGGCAACCATTCTAGAGTTTAATTCAAAGGCCCAATCCATTCCTATTGATATCCGGGCCGGGATTAGGGTTGGCTATGTGTTAACCGTCTTTGGTGGTGTCGGAACCAGCTTTAATAGCGGCTCGGCGGATATACATTTGAATA
Source organism: Leptospira sp. (assembly GCA_021413405.1). Taxonomy (GTDB): domain Bacteria; phylum Spirochaetota; class Leptospiria; order Leptospirales; family Leptospiraceae; genus JAIOQL01. The sequence continues at coordinate 10,333 of JAIOQL010000501.1, read as the reverse complement.
GGACCGGTCCTTTCACAGTGACAACCTCTACTGCAAGTTTTGCCGATCTTGCAAAACTCCAGGGCTATGCATTGCCCACAAACGTTACAAACCTGAACACACCTCTATCCCAGCAGGCTATTTTATCTATGGATTTCAGAAGTTATTCAAAATCGAGACAGCGCATTGATTATGGAATAGCTGGCATTGAATTGAACCTATGGTATCTGAAAATTGTAGCAGAAGCCATGATTCTGAAAGGCAACAACTACCAGGCATCCATTGGAACAAAACTAGCATTTTAAAAAATTGATCCGACACACTGACTGGGGGATAATTTGAAATCCCGAAAATTCAATTTAAATATCTTTTTGCATATTTTGGTGCAATTGCTATAAATTACGTGAGTCACCCCCTCTACTTTTCTGTTTGCAATCGATTCCGATTGCAGTATTCAGCACTGAACTGAGTCCTGATTACCCAGGAGTTAGTTTTCACAACAGAATTCATAAAAAATTGACAAATGCCCGATTTGGAGGCACAATTGACAAATTACTGGTACAATACTTGCAAATTATCTTTAAATAGGCTAAAATGCGAAAACAATGCACAATAAATGAACGCAAAATTTAAAATGCCAATATTTTAAGCAGAATTTCCGCAAAAGGATCATGAAGAATGAGCGCAATTATGGATAAAACAAGAACACTAATTCTAACATCAACGAAGAAAGCAGATTATTATGCCTTAAAACTTTCAATTTCCCAAAATGAAATTGGGATTATTTTTAGAACAACTGCGATTCTCTATGCTCATGGATGGAATATACTGGAAGCGACTGCAGAAACTTCAGAACGGGGAATAGTCGATGACATATTTCTGATCCAAAACCTGAAAGGTGAGCAAATGACGGAAGAGAAGCTCGGAGAAATTCAGGCGGATCTCGAAGAAATGTTATATAAGGGACTCTCTGTTATTGATTATTTGGGAAGATCAAAACTCAAGCTGTTGACTAAACGGGAAAGCGACTACGAAAAAAATTCTGTTCACCTTTACAACCCGGAATCGCTAGATCTCACAGTAATGGATTTGCACGCGATTGACAGGCCCGGGCTTCTTTTTGAAATATCGGAGATCCTGTTTCTCTCCGGGATAGATATTATCTCTTTTACTGCAAAAACAGAAAAAGGTGAAGTGCGTGATACATTTCTTTTGCGGGAGGAATCGGGAGAAAAAATAACGGATGGATCCAGGATTGAACGTTTGACAGAAGGAATACTATCCATTCTCTGATGGACTTTCGAGTCTATAGACCAGATAAAAAAACAGGAATGAAATAAGAAGCGAAACTAAAAAAGAGAAATTTGGCCCGAATTTAAAATGCAATATACAGAATGCGATAGGCGCGATGCCCCTGGCAAGTGCTCCGGCACTTCTCATTATTCCTAAATTTCTCCCCTGATCTCCCGCCCCCGAATAAAGCGATGTTAGAGCCGAGAGGCCAGGATTAAGTAATGCACTTCCAATAGAAAGAAATGTCAGTGAAAGAAACATCTCCGAAACAGATTTGGCAAAAGTCAGGATTGAATAACCGGCAATCAGGATGATAGTTCCTGCTATTAGAATCTTTTTTTCAGAAACGATACCGGATATTCTTCTGATTACACCACCCTGGATAAGAATAATTATAAATCCGATATAGACGAAGGATAATCCGATCGCCTTCGGTGAAAACCCGAGAACCTGGTGCATGAAAAAATTGATCGAAAATTCAAAACCAGAAAATGATAATGTGAACAGGAAATAAATCAGGGAAACATTTGCAATTTTCCTGGATGTCTGACCAAACATTCCAAAAATCGGATGTATTTCGCGTTTCCCATCTTTTCCCTTTTCAATAAGCGTTTCCCGGAAAAGAAATAAAATAAGAAATAAATTTATAAGTGCAACAAAAACAGACAAAAGCGCTGACGAAGAAAATATTGTTACACCAGGCAGGCCCGAAACCAGAAACGATTGCCGTAAATCTATCCCTGCCATCAATCCTCCGAGAGGAGGACCCAGAATAAACCCCAACCCGATTCCTGCACCAATAATTCCCATCCCCTTTGCACGATCCTTCCCGCTGGTTGTGTCAGCCATGGACGCAGATGCGACTGAAATATTGCCTCCCATGGAACCGGTTACTATCCGGGAGAGAATGAATAGAGTGAAACTTGTTGAAAAAAACCAGATCAGATACCCTACAAGATTGCCAAGGGATGTAAAAAGTAGAATTGGTTTTCGTCCGGTTTTGTCGGAAAGTTTTCCCCAGACTGGTGCAAAGATGAACTGCAGAATGGAATAGATGCTTCCTACAACCCCTCCGAATATTATTATGCTTTGGCCAGGATCAGTGCTTTTACCGATCCATCCTGATAAGCGAAGAAGAAATTCGAGAACAAAATCATTCTCCCCATTGAGAAAGAATTTTAGGGTCTCCGGAAATATCGGAAATATTACCGAAAACCCCATCATATCCGTAAATACAGTCAGAAATAATATTGATCTGTTTCTATTTTTTTCTTTCAGTTTACGGTGTCCTGATTTTAGATTTGATTAAACTTTTTTTGGCCCGATGAGTTTTCTGAGTTCATCAAATCCGGTTTTGACAGTTGATTTTACCTGTTCTGGAACCACTTGTTCAATCTGCTGGGAAATCGTATCAAAATTGGTTTGGAGATTGTTTATTACTTCTTTGTAGCTGGAATCAGCACGATCCAGAATTTCTTTTGAATCACGGATTGTTTTATTTAATAATTCTCTCAGTTGTGCTGCCTGTTCAGATTTATCCGTTTCACCCTTAGTTTTCAGTTCATTGTAAAGTTTTTCCATGTCAGAAATTGCTTTTTTGACACCGTCTTCACCACTTTTGAAAACTGCTATGCCTGCATTGATAAGGACTCTTCGAGAATCTGTAATTGGGTTTTCGGAAATGTTGGTTGAGATATTTCTCCGGTAGAAAGAGTCTCTTTTCCCATTTCTTCCTCTTTCATCATGATTCCGGCTTCATCCAAAACAGATTTTGCAATAAAAATAGGAGCACCTGCCCTTAGAGCTATTGCTATTGAATCAGACGGACGTGCATCAATGATAATTATTTCTTCATCCTTGCGAACCGAAATTTTTGCATAAAACGTGTTATCAATAATTTCATCAACAACGACTTTGATGATCTGGGCCCCCATAGTGGAAATTATCTGCAAAAGAAGGTCATGCGTCATTGGCCTTGGAGGAGTAATTCCGTCCAGGACTGAGGTGATGGAATGGGTTTCAAGTGGCCCGATAAATATCGGAACAACTTTTGATTCAGACAAATCCTTTGGTTTTAGAAAAACCGCAAATCCAACATTCGTTAGAGAAATGTCCGAAATTTTCACTTCGAGTAATTCCATGAGAATACATTATATTCGATGCTATTATTTTTTAAACAATTTAATGTTTTGAAAAGTAATACAAATACGAACCCGCAATCTCAAACACATCCTTTTGGCTGTGTTCCGACGCTTTGATCCATTTATTTTACAATTTTTTGGGCCCAGAAGGACTCGCCCTCGCGCGTCTCATTCCGATTCGACTCTCTCAGGCGTCTGGTTCGCTCATTTGCACATCCTGTGCAAATGCCCGGCAGTGCGCTCTCTATGGATCGCTTCTGACGGTCGCTCTGCCATCTTCGAGACCTTCATGCTATATTATATCTGAACAATTGTTTTGGGCCCAGAAGGACTCGAACCTTCGACCCGCAGATTATGAGTCTGCCGCTCTAACCAACTGAGCTATAGGCCCGGAATTACTCTCTCCAAGATTTTAGAAGAAAAGCTCTAAGCAAGGATATTTTACGGTTTCACTAATTTATATAGGCTAAACATAAAACCTGAGAGAACTACGATACTTCCCAGAATGTTGCCAAAAGTAATCTCTTTACTGACTCCTCCCAAAAGCTCATCTCTCAAATTACTCTTTCTTGAAGAATTTCCCGGAACACTTGCCGAATATTCTTTGAAAAACCAGTTATCAAAAAGACTTTCCTGCTTCTTTTTAGAAGGAATCGCAAACAGGTTGCCTGACTTGTCTTTTTTTAATTTATAATCACCGGAATTAGCAGTCTTGCGTGCGATATCTATTATGTTCCCGAATTTGTCAGTCAGTACATATATTTCGTCTTCGAACGGAAAATCATGATAGTCCCTTGCAGACAGTAAGCCGACTCCCGGAGACAAAATCATTGCTATCAGTATTGCCCGTACCATTAGATCCCGTTACAGTTAGACCTTATTTCATAAAAGTATGCACAGAAAAATAGTTTTCCAGATCATTCCGTTCCTTCCGGTAGGTGATCCAAACAGAATAGAAGATTGTGTTTTTTTCAAATAGATACAGGATGGATCTCAAATTGTTTCCAATTCGCTGAAATTCCCCTGAATATTTCATTACCTGCCTGCCGGGTTCTGAGGAAATCATGGTTTCTTTCTCATATTTTCCACCCGGTAAAAATGAATTTTTCAGATCAGCTATTTTTAACTGATCCAGCTTTTCTTTATTTTTTCGGATAATTATGATGAAATCGTCCCCCTTGAACGGATAAATTCTGATGGGGGAAGAAACCCGGTTTTCAAAAACCATTATCCCATCCTCAGGCAATCTGATTTCAAGTCCTTCTATAATTTGAGATTCGCCCTTCTTAATTACTTTTTCAAGAGCAGAAAGAGTGCTATGGAGAATGAGAAGAATAGCAAATAAAAGGAAAATGAAGAATTCTTTTTTAATAAACAAGTTCTTTGGTTTCAAGGCTCTTGAATTTTTCTAATTTAAGAACAGGAACATTGTTCTTATCCTTTTTTTCCTCAATTTTCAGCTTTTTTTCCGGAATATATTCCGGGACAGAACTCATTTTATTTTCAGAAATCTTTCGAAAGACCAGCATCCCTGTAAGAACACCGTTCAATTCATATGCATGACCCGGGATCAACGCATGGATTGATGCAATCCCATCATGATCAAATTTATTTTTCCTGTACCTGAAGCAGGCTTCATGACCATTCCAGTCATAAAAAACAGCATAATCATCTTTTACTCCCCGGTAAAAAAGACGGATGATCCAGGGAAGACCGGAATTCTCTGTTAGACCTTCCTTAAAATCCAAAATTCTTTTTTCCTTCTTTGAAATCAGAGACTCATATTTCTCAGAAATTCCGGGATCCTGAGTTTGAGAAGTCAGGTTTTGAACAGAAATACAAAACAACGTGAACAGAATGGCCTGAAAAATTCTGTAGTAAATCCGGTGATTACTTATCTTACCGGAAATTCTATTTTTTCGGAACTGGATCAGTCGTGATTCCATTTATTTCCTCTATTGCCTTTTTGGCCGCAGCCTGCACTTTGAGACTTGGATCACGTTTTGACTTATAATCCAGTAGTTCCAATGCAGATTTTTCTTTGAGTTCCCCCAATTGTTTGATCGCCCGTATCCTGACATTTGCATCATCATCTCTTGCAAAACTAAAAAGCTCTTTGACTACTTCTTTATCGCCTAACGCAACAAGAGCGCCTATTGCATAAATTTTTATTGGAGAAAGTTTCTTTATTTCTACTTTGTTCTTTGATTCCCTAACTTTTTTCAGAAGAGATTTGATTGGAACCATTGATTTTGAAGATTTCATTTTACCAAGCGAATTGATTGCATAGCACCTGATTGTAACATCTTCCGCCTCGTCGTTCATTGCATCGATAAGATAGTTTTCAGGGCGCATGTCCTTTATTTTTCCAAAATAGAGGACAATCTGGGCCCGCATATCCGAATCGGTGGTTTTGTCCCTGAATTTTGCTTCAAGGAATTCATACGACTTGTTTCCGCCCGGAATTTCGCCTAACGTTGCGATAATCAAAGAAGTTATATTCTGGTTTTTTGTGAAATCTTTCGTTTTCAGAAGAAAGGCAAGCTCATCGGAAGCCTCTCCCAATTTCAGTTTTCTGACCGCCTGTATCGCCGCTTCCTTCACATCATCGGATTCATTCCTAAGGGACAAAATGACTGCGTTTGCTTCAGATTTCATTTCCAGTTCTGAAATGAATCGGAGACACGCGATACGAACGGAAATATCCTGATCTTCTTTCAATATTCCTGAAATTAATTTATGAATTTCCTGGGACGCTTCTTTAGGAAACCTGATTGCTTCCCTGATTGCTTCCTTCCGTTCTTTGCTCGATCCGAATTTCAGAATTTTTTCAATTATTTCCTTTTTTTTGGAAATATCCCCCGGGCTTAATTTTTTTTCCGGCTGGGTTTTCGGAGAGGAATTGGAATCCTCTTTTTCTTCGGCGACATCGGCAGATTCTTCCGTATCCGCTTTTGGTTTTATTTCTTTGTTTTTAGCGTCTGCAATTAACAGAAAATTCTGGAACAGAATCAGCAAGCAGACGGATGCAAGGAAACTAATTTTTTTGTAATTTCTGATTTTCCTCTTCAAGCTCAAGAATTCTATTATTGAGGATATTAAGGAGATGCTGGTTTTCCAGATTGTGACGGAATTTAAGAATGAGTTCTTTGATGTCCTTGGTAAGCGTATCAATGTTCCACGGTTTTTCAACATACCTGTTCAGGCCTCCGTAGTTAATTGCGTGAATTGCAGAATCGAGGCCTGCCTGACCGGTAAGCAAAATCTTAATGGCGTCAGGAAGCATTTTATGGATTTCTTCAAGAAATTTGTCTCCTTTCATTCCCGGCATAACCTGATCGGAGATGATCAGTTCAATGATCTCCCCGTTTGAATGGATTTCATTGATCAGCTCAAGTGCTTCCTCAGCGCTATTCGCAATTTCTATTTCATGCGATTGGCTGAAATGTGCCTTTAGCTGCTCCTGTAAAGTTTCGAGCACCGACAATTCATCATCGACACAAATTATATAACCTTTAGTCATTGACCGTCTCCCCCGCCTTTACAAAGTCCAAAATCAAACAATCCACTGCAAATTTCCATTCTTTTGCAATAAATGTCAACACTTGAACATATATCAAATCAGTAATTTTTCAAAAACCCATTTTCGTACAAACCAAAAGGATCTCTTTCCTCTGCTTCTTTACGGAGTTTTACTTTTTCATCCTGCCTGTCAAGATTTCCGGATATCTCGGAAAGACGGAAAAGACAGTATGGGTAAGAATCTCTTTCAGCTATACACGTTTCAAAATTCCTTGAAGCCAGGTTAAGATAGGAATTATTCCTGGAAGAACGGTAGATTGCAAAATTTGCCTCACCGGCCAGAAGATTCAGTTCCGGATTTTTCGGATAAATTAATAGCGCACGGTTGATTGAGCTCAATGCTTCCGCAATTAAGACCGGTTTTCCCTCAATATCTTCTCCGGCAATTATTGTAGCTCCCTGCGCATTAATAAATTTCAGTCCGCTTAAAGACGAAAGTGATTCTTCCTTCTGGTAAATAGCAAATGAATGAAGACCGATAACCAAAAAACAAATAACGATGATTACCGGCTTCAAAAAGAAATATCGCTCTGTGAGAAGATGCTTTTTGTTTTTGGACGAAAATTCTTCAACGTTTTCGGTCCGGGAAATAGCCCCCATCATTATCCACAAACCGAACCAGACGGGATAGATAAAAAAATTATAATTTGCAAAACCCTGCAACACTACAGAAAGAATCGAGAATGAAAAAGCCACGTAGAAGAATCTCTTTGCATTAATATTTTTTTTTGAAAGCCCTAACCGGATGCAATAAATGAGAAGAAATAAAAAGCCCGCCAAATAAAAAAATCCACCGTCCAGCCAAAGCTGCAGGAACAAATTATGCGTATGAACATTGACCCCATGGAAACGGTATTGGGCGGCAAGTGCCGAAAAGAAAGGCTCAATTAGGCTGATGTCTTTCTGGGATGCAAGGAACGAATAATTTTCGTATCCGATCCCGGTCAGCGGATGAGAAAGTATTGCCTTCAGCGCAATTTTCCAGAGTGCACCCCTCGCATAAAGGCTTTTCATATCAAACAGTTCGGGATGAGAGATGAATTGTCTGACTACAAGATAAGAAATTGCAACAAAAATTAGTATAAAAAAAAGCAGGATTAGGTTTATCACCTTTGTTTCGCCTGATTTATTTTGAAACCGGAATTTAAAGAGGTAATAAAACACTATGAGAAGCATTGCAAATTCGACCAGCCAGGAAGCTCTCGCCTGAGTCAGGACAAGCAGAATGATATTACTGAACAATAGCAATAAAACCGGAACAACAAATGTTTTTTTATTTTTATGCCTGATAAATAACACCGAAACCAGGACTGGAAATATCGCCAGAAGATATCCGGAAATATCGTTTGCATTGACTCCCGCAAGGCTGATTTTTTTTTCAAAGCTGAAATTCAGAATGTCCTTTTGAAAAACATAGGATCCCAATGAATAAATAAAAATCGAAGCCTGGAAAATATAAAGAGCCGCCAGGATGAGAACAATTTTGGCTATTCCGAGTGACCGGCTGTCCCGGATGAAATAGAAAAGGATAACTCCTGACAAGAGCCGCATAATCCCCTCACTGGTTATGAGAATATTCGGACCAATGAAATTTGAAACAAGAAATGATATGGAAAGGATGAATATAAATAAATTTGACTTCGAATTAAAAAATGAACGGATTCGGGAAAAATCTATTCTGGGCAAAATAAATTCAGTCAATACAAAGAGAAAAAACAAAAAAACAAGAAAGCTTTTTACGGAACCGCTATGATATGACCATGAGAATGGAAAAGAAGTGAAGAACAGAACTGTTGCGAGAAGAATCGACCGGATTCTGTGCCGAAAAAAAACTGCAATTGCGAGATAGAAAAGATACCCCCCAAAAAGAATCCTGAAATAAACTTTTTGTCTTGGAATTTCTATCTCAACGAGATGAGTCATTGATTGCACCGTTGTTGCCACTCCAAAGATCACTAGGGTCAGGATTGCGAGATTCAGAAAATCGTATTTCCGCTTGTGAAGCGGCGTAGTGTAAACCAGGAGAATTGCGACCGGAAAAAAAATAAGCAGAAAACGTGAAAATTCGATTACCAATTTTTCATTGGCGCAAATAGCAAATCCAATGATCAGCATGTAGACAGGACTTAATAGTTTTAAAATCAAAACATATACAAATTTCCGGAGGTCAGCTTTGACCCCCGGAGAGAAATTCTGGAACAAATAATTTTCAATTAAAGAAAAAAGATAAACGTAATGACCAGGAATAATGGAATGAGCACTGATCCCGAATATAGCAAATAGCCTCCGAAACTTGGCATGGGAACTTTATTTTCTTCGGCAACGGATTTGACCATAAAATTAGGAGCATTCCCGATATATGTGTTTGCTCCCATAAATACTGATCCGACTGAAATTGCTTTCAGAAGAGCTTGAGCGTTTGGATCCGCAAGAATCTGATGCATCTCAGTGAATCCGGTGAGACCCTTTGCAAGACTCAGGAATGTCAGATATGTTGGAGCATTATCAAGTACCGAGGAAAATAATCCTGATGCCCAATAGAACTGATAGGGTTTCGTTACCCCAAGATCTTTTCCATGGGCTTCGAGAAGAATCAGCGCCGGAATCATAGTCAGAAATATGCCAATGAAAAGGTATGCAACTTCTATGATCGGGTTTAATGTAAATTTATTTATTTCCCGAAGCTTAGAACTTGAAGTAACCTTTGAAAGAACGATCAGCAAAAGCATCACCCCTTCTCTCAGAAAGGCAAGATAAGGATTTTGTTTGATTGCAGGTATGTAATTTTCATTTATAAATGCAACGGAAAGAACAACACCAAGCAGCCAGATAAAATTCACCTGACCTTCGAGAGAAATCGGTTGAGCATGTGTATGATCTTTTTTTACGTCCGACTTTGTTTCTTTTTTATGCTGTATAGTGTCCCAGATAAAATATACAGTCAGCAGAACAACGACTGAAAAAATCATTTCCGGGAAAAGTTTGAATGTCCAGGTGAATGGAACTCCCTGGAGATATCCGAGGAAAAGTGGCGGATCTCCGAGTGGAGTCAATGAGCCGCCAATATTTGAAACCAGGAAGATAAAGAATATTACAGTGTGAACAACATGTTTCCTTTCTGAATTCGTTTTTAGAAGTGGTCGGATCAGAAGCATCGAAGCTCCAGTCGTTCCAATGAAAGACGCAAGAAATGCACCAGTCAGGAGAAACAGGGAATTATTCAGTGGAGTTGCTTCAATGTCTCCCTTCAGAACAATTCCACCGGAAATATAGAAAAGAGAAAGAAGCAGAATTATAAAAGGAATATATTCAAAAACAAGAGTGTGGTAGACTTTCCC
>JAIOQL010000500.1 GCA_021413405.1 Leptospira sp. | reverse complement strand
AATTTTATTTTTTGTAACTTTGGTTGAAGTTTGAAAAATTGGACCGATCCCGGAATAATTCCAGATTTCAGAATCCAGATTTTTAATGTCTTCAAGGTTGTGGGAGGAGGTTCCCTTAAAAAGAGGAGAAGACCCTATAATTTTTCGTTCTTCGTCCGGTAAAAACTGAAAGTCTTCTTTCCCGACATGAAATCCAAAGGCGTTTTCTTTTATTGCAACTTCCCAGTGGTCATTTACGATCAAACGTGCACCCGGATTCTGTTCCTTAAGTTGTCTATAAAATGCAGTGAAATCTTTTACGTTAAGCGATTTTGCTCTAACCTGGATAAAAGGAACCGTTAATGTTTCCTGCGACCATATTTTAATAAGTGAATCCGGCAAGATGCCATTTTTGTTACAAAAATCCAGATCCAATATGGGATAAAGTGAAGGTGACCCGGGATATTCGGATGCTGTCATTTAGTTTCAGCCACCCCCGATAAATTTTATTATTTCAATTCTGTCCGTAGATGCAATTTTGAGCGATTCCCATTTTTCCCTGTCTTCAATCAGTCCGTTTCTTTCGATAGCTACTGTTGCCGGATTGATGTTCAGATAACTCAAAAGACCGTTCAGAGATCCGATTTCCACTGACTCCAGGCTGATTTCTTTTCCATTCACTATCATAGCAGAACCACAGGATTTGACTTTTTACTCTTGACCGGAAAATTCAATGAAAAAAACTGAATTTGTGCCATTTCGCAAAATTCTCTTTTTTATAGCCGTAGGCTTTTCTCTCGTTCTTTTTGTGAATTGTCCGAAACATAAAGACGAAACAAAACAAAAGGCAATCTTTAATTATTTATTATACTGTCCGGTTGATACATGCAATTTGAATTGTGGAACCACTTGCGGGGTTCCACCCGGAACTGCGGTGACATCGGCAACCCTGTCCTGTGTCAGTTCCTGCCAGTCAAATTGTGCTTCGTATTGCAGCATTTCCACTCTATATCTGACTTTATCCAGAAAGTAATTTAAAGCATTTCTGAAAATTTCATAACAGAAGCGACAAACAGGAAAGCTGTTTCAATTCTGAGAATCCCTTCACCGAGAGTATATCCTGTTATATTTTTGTCTTTTAACAGTTGAATTTCTTCCGGCCGGAAACCACCCTCCGGACCGATAACAGGAATTACATTTTCGTTTAGAACACCGATCGATTTCTCCATTCGCGGATCGAGAAAAATGAGATTTAGTTCATTATCAAT
>JAIOQL010000499.1 GCA_021413405.1 Leptospira sp. | reverse complement strand
TTTTCAGAACCAGATTGAGTTTTTCAAAAGGCATTTCAGTTAACGCCCAGTTTTCTTTGAAAGTAATTCCTGATTTAAAATAGAGATCTATATTATGGGCACCGGATTTGCTCACACCAGACGTGTATTTGTAGGAATCCACATGAATTTTCGAGCTGGTATCAAGGTATGCAAAATTCTTTGCTTTGATTTCTACAGAACCTTTTACTGTCCCTTCCTGTCCGGGAGCATATTGTGCGATTTTCATTTTGTCGAAGCTGACAGCCAAATCAATATTTCTTCCAGTTGCAATTTCTCCCTTAAGAGAAATGTTGAATCCGTTGTAATTCATTTCCAGTTTTGGGATCCTGACAATCTTTAGATATGGAAACGGGTTTGCTGCGGATGGCTTTTCATTTTTTACGAGATCCAGTTCCATATCAAAAACAAAATCCAGAGATTTTACTTTCTGGGCCGGTGATTTCCCCTGCTGAAAAACGAGATCTTTGATTCTGATATTTCCTTTTACGCCCAGATCCGCAAATTTTCCGTCAGCCCTGATTGGAGCCAGGTTGATTACTCCATCGAGATTCATAGAAGGCATTCCGGGAAAATCTTTCAGGACTTTTGAAATAGGCGCGAGCCGGATTGATGACCGGGTAATTTCAAAAGCCAGCGAACGGTCACTTTTTAATGCGTTATGCACTTTTGCTTTGCATTCAAGCCAAACATCTTCATTGAAACTGATCTTGAAATCCTGAAGAGTAAGAAGGTCTTCTTTTGGAATGTAATTCAGATCATAGTAGAGACTGAATCCAAAAGGAGAAAGGATTTTGTTTCTTACAAAAATCGGGACATTTTTTGCGCCGATATCCATCTTAGAGTAAAACACCGGGGGATTTACTTTGCTGTCCTGGTAAAGTATCCAGGTCATGCGGAAAGGGTTTTTAAGACTTTTGGAATTATCTGAAAATTGTACTTTGATTTCCCGGTCTGGATTCAATTTCATTTCAAATTTATCGAGAAGGGAAACAGCTCCGGTATTCAATGGTATTTTCCGGAAACGTTTTGTATCTACGAGGAACCGGAAAGTGAAACCTTCAATTTTTGCATTGAAAAAGTTAGCGCCTTTTTCCTTTTCAACAGAAAGATCAAGATCCTCCAGATGAAAATTTAAAAACGCACTAACAGGAACATAAAGATTGATTTCATCGCCTGAACTTTCTTTTTCCGGCTCTTTTCTGGGCTCTGCTTTTCCGGCAGGAAAAAGTTTTGCGACATTCCATTCTCCTTTTTTTTCCAGGAGATTTATTTTTGGTTTTATAAAGGCTATTTCTGAAATTCGTAATCGCCCGAGAAAAAGCAATGGAATGTTATAGGAAAGTGATAGTCTCTCCGCTTCCACTATGCTTTTATTGTCAAAATCTTTTCCGGAAGCAATGATCAGATTCCGAACTTCAATCCCGAAGAATAATGAGAATTTTGTTACATTTCCCTGAAAGGATCCTGTGGAATAATTTCTGAAAACATATTTGAAGAGAAAATCCCCCGTAAATGAATTGAAGATGAGTTTATAGACTATTGCGAAAGAAAGAAAGATTACAAATGACTTTCTTCTTATTATTTCTCGCAGGAAATTCTGTAGATCAACAAAGTTCACAAACCTTTTCAGAAATCAAAAGACTCAAGCGCTTCTTCGGCGGTTTTAAAGATTTCAAAAATGCTGGCAAGCTTGGTGATTTCCATGAGATTTTCGATGTCAGAATTCAAATTGGCAAATACCATTCTGCCCTTGAGGCTATCAACGTGCTTGTACACATTCAGAAAAATTCCAAGTCCTGCCGAGTTTATGAAAGGGACTTTTTTAAGATCAATAATGAACTTTGGAGCTCGCCCTTTTTTGATATACTCTTCGATTTTCTCACCCAATTCAAACTCATTTCCAGCTTTTATAGGGCCTTCAATTTTTATAATATGGACATCGTTCTTCACTACTACTTTTATTTTCATAACCCCATCTGATTTTTATGTTAAAAGAGTATAGTGCCCAAATTTAGATTATTGTAAAGCGATTTTTTAGGCTGCGAATTTTTCCATGATCCCCCCTCTGATGGTGGTAAGAGAATTTTCGATGAGTTTCCGCATTCGGAACCGGGGAATCCCTAGAATCCGGCTGAGCTCTTTCAAAGAATAGAGATTATTCATTTTTTCTATTTTCCGGATAATTAGATTTTTACGGCGCTGAGAAGAATCGATGTCTTTTCCGGTATTTAGAAAGATTTTCCTGTTACAGGCATTGAGTGCTGCCAGAAGGGATGCCTTTCTCAGCTTTATTTCTTCAATCTTTCTGAAATGATATTCCATAAAACTATGAATACATATGTCTCGTTCAGAGAAGACTTTGCCAAGGAATTCAAAATCTTTCCGGCTGAGATCGATGTTGAATTTTAGAGATAAAGCAATCCGGTCGATTGGTTGCAGGTATCCCATCTCCTGTTTTAAGGAATGAAGATTGTCTTCCCATTCTATCCTATGTTCTGGTCTTGCCCTGTCTTCATCCCATAAAGAAAGGTACTCGTCTGAATTTTTTTGTCGTGAAGTCCGGAATAAATTCAAGGTCAGATGCTTTGCATAAACATTCAGAAACGCCGGAAAATATTTATACTCTTTATCCCTATATGTTTTTAGGCAATGCTCTGCCTTGCCATGAAATATAAGGAAAAGATCGGAAACCATATCGTCTACCAGCCTGAATCTTGCTTTTGCATATGCGACTACCCATAACCCGCCGACCCTGGCAAATTCATCAGGGTTTCCGGACTTATAATATTTTTCCGCAGAGTTTATCAGCTCTTTGTCGTTTGGTCGTTCAATTCTCATACCCGGAAATAGAATCCAAAAAGAATTTCCCGTCTATTCAATTCGGAAAAGGGGCAGTACGCAAAAGAACCCAGAACAGTCGTAAAGATGTAATTCTATGAATTTTTTATTATAATGAAAGAGTGATTTTAGTTTTCGAAAGATATTGCGCATGACGCACCGGGATGAAAATGGAGTGTAATTCTTCGTTCCACTCTATGGGTTTGTTTGGAATGATAGCGTTACTTAAATGAATAATTCCTGGTTTAATTTGCATTTTGAAGCAAGTTTCGTATCTTAAATTTTGACCTGTTTCAATATATATAAGAACCTGTGTGAAAGGACACAGAATCTTCAACATTAGTCTTATTTTTAGGGATAAATATTGTTTTGGAACCTGCTGTAAGTCTCTTTTTTTCACTTGACCTGTTTCATTTTGCATATTTATTTAATCCGACAAACCAGTTAAATTCTGGCAATTTCGGCTTATTAAACTAATAAAAGAGGTCAAGAGATGCAATCAGCATACATCATTATCGCCATGTCGGTGATATCACTTATTATTGCGGTGATTTTCGCAAGCAGGGTCTTAAGAATAAAGGTCGGTGAAGAAGGTGGAAACGCTGTCCAAAATCAGAAATTAATAGAGATTTCTAATGCGATTTCAGAAGGTGCCATGGCATTTCTGGTAAGGGAATACAAAGTTATCAGCTTATTCATCATGGTGATGGCTGTATTAATATTTTTTCTACTGGATAATGCAAAAACTTCCTTTAATGAGGGTCTTTATACTGCTGTTGCCTTTGTAGTTGGAGCAGTGATTTCCTGTCTTTCCGGGTTTATCGGTATGAAAATCGCGACGTCCGGCAATGTTCGGACAGCGCAGGCAGCTAAAACTTCTATTTCAGATGCTTTCAAAGTAGCATTTAACTCAGGAGCAGTGATGGGTTTCGGTCTTGTCGGGCTTGCAATTCTAGGTCTGATCGGAGTATTTTTGGGATTTACTGGTTTCTTTCCTGAGGTCGAAAAACATATCCTGATGGAAACTCTCGCCGGTTTCGGTCTGGGAGGTTCTTCGGTTGCTCTTTTCGCGAGGGTTGGCGGTGGGATATATACAAAGGCAGCTGACGTTGGAGCGGATCTTGTCGGGAAAGTAGAAAAAGGAATCCCGGAGGATGATCCGAGAAATCCTGCAACAATAGCGGATAACGTAGGTGATAATGTAGGGGACATCGCCGGAATGGGGGCGGATCTTTTTGGTTCCTGTGCAGAAGCAACATGCGCTGCTCTTGTCATTGGTGCAACAGCATCGGCCCTCAGCGGAAATATGGATGCTCTTTTATATCCTGTTCTAATATCTGCATTCGGAATACCCGTTTCACTTGTGACTTCTTTTTTTGCGAGAGTAAAAGAAGGTGGAAATGTTGAAGCAGTTCTCAAAAAACAACTCTGGATATCTACAATTCTTATGGCAGTTGTAATGTATTTTGTGACTGATAAACTGATGACCGTAGAAACATTTGAAATCCTTGGGAAAACAATCACAAAATGGAATGTATATGTATCTCTTGTGTTCGGATTATTCGCCGGAATGTTCATCGGAATCGTAACTGAATACTACACTTCCCATTCATACAAACCCGTGAGAGATGTTGCAGAAGCATGTGAAACCGGTGCTGCTACAAACATCATCTACGGACTTGCTCTTGGATACCAAAGCTCCGTCGTACCGGTGATTCTTCTCGTAATAACAATCGTTACTTCAAATCTCCTCGCAGGAATGTTTGGGATTGCGATTGCTGCGCTTGGGATGCTCTCAACGATAGTGATCGGTCTGACAATTGATGCGTATGGTCCGGTGTCGGATAACGCAGGTGGAATTTCAGAAATGGCAGAGCTTGGAAAAGAAGTAAGACAAAGAACTGATACGTTAGACGCAGCAGGTAATACGACTGCGGCAATTGGAAAAGGATTTGCGATCGGTTCGGCTGCATTGACCTCTCTTGCTTTATTCGCTGCATTTATTACCCGCGCAAATGTTGCATCAGAAACAGCGATATCGATTGATCTTCTTTCACCCTGGGTCTATGGCGGTCTTCTGCTTGGTGCGATGCTTCCGTTCATATTTTCTGCAATGACAATGAAATCAGTCGGAAAAGCGGCTCTTGATATGGTAAAGGAAGTGAGGCGTCAATTCAAAGAAATTCCGGGCCTCATGGAAGGTAAGAATAAGCCGGATTACAAGAAATGTGTGGATATTTCGACGACTGCTGCTCTTCGGGAAATGATTGCGCCGGGAGTATTGATTTTGCTCACACCAATTTTAGTAGGATTCCTGTTCGGTGTTCCGACATTGGCTGGACTTCTTGCAGGTTCCCTTGTCTCAGGGGTAGTAATGGCGATATCCAGTGCGAATTCCGGAGGTGGATGGGACAATGCAAAGAAATACATCGAATCTCAGCCTGGCGGAAAAGGCTCTGACAGGCACAAAGCAGCCGTTGTCGGAGATACTGTCGGGGATCCCTTGAAGGATACTTCCGGTCCTTCAATCAATATTCTAATAAAACTCATGGCAATCACGAGCCTTGTTTTTACTGAATTCTTTGTTCATTCAGGTGGAATTATTATAAAGATGTTCAGCAAGTAATTAAAATTATTCTCACCGGGCTTTTTTGTTCCGGTGAGAGATTATTTTTTACCGACCGAAATAATTTTTTAATTTCTAATCCCGTCTAATTCTGAGCTGAAATCATCCCGAAAATATATTAATAGCATTGTTAACGACGAAGTCCGAAATTCATGGAAAATGACATAAAAGAAAGAATTGTAGCCGGAAAAAAACTGGGCTTCAGGATTTATTCTCTGACTAAATCGAGTGAGACAACTCTCTATTTGGCTTCGAAATTACTTTTAGAGCATTATTCCAAAGATAAATACTTAACAACCTACTACACTATTCTGAAAGATCTTACAATAAACGCAATCAAGGCTAACCACAAACGTCTTTTTTTTGAAGATCATTCATTGAATATTCAGAACTCGCGTGATTACGAAGAAGGGATGCCACAGTATAAAAAAACAATGACTTCGGACGGTCAGAACAGTTATGATTTTCGTGCGAAAGAAAGGGGAGTGCAGGTCGCAGTCCAGATTACCCATTCAGCTGACGGGATAATGACAACTGTTACAAATAATTCACAAATCACAGCACATGAAGAAAGCAGGATACGTTCCGCTTTACTCCATGCTTTGAATTATGATGACATCCTGGCATATTACAGGGATAGGAGAGACGATGAAGAGGGAGAAGGGCTTGGTCTCGGCCTTGCCGTAATTTTATTGAAGGCGGAAGGAATTGATCCCGGACTTTTCCGGATATTTTCACAAAACGGAGAGACTACGGCCCGTTTTGAAATCCCTTTCACAAGCTCATATAAACCAAGCCGATAACATTCAAAGCAATTTCGAAATTCGGGAACAGTAAAAACTAATGCTTTTTTTTATCAGAAAAATACCGTTCCCGCTCTCCATGGTATTTCTTAATCCCTGTCTAATATTTACTATTTTGTGCAGTTGCCAAAACTCTGTAAAAAATCCAGTTCCCGGAAATCTTGTGAACCAGGAAATGATATCCGATAACAATACAGGATGGTTGAGCGAGGAGGTTTTTCAGCTTGAAGCTGAAGGAGTTCCACCTGTAAAAGTAAACGATTTCGGTACAGCAAAATTATTGGCATGCCAGGATGCAAGAAATTTTGCTATTAGTGTTTTCAATCAGAAATTTTTTCGTAATTTATCTTCAGAAAAAAATGAACATTTTCTTGCGGAACAAAAGTTTACAAAAGATTTCGGGAAAAATAAAATAGAAATCATTACTATGAAAAAGGAAAATGATAAAAAAGGGAATTGCACGGTTCTGATTCAATTCAAAGGGAATAATCTAAAATCCAGGTTGGAGACTGTTCAACCGGAATTTTCCACAAAAGAAAAAAGATCCGGTTGGGAGTGACCAGAAATGGTTGCGATGTTCCCTGACAACAGACAGATTTTAGCGGAGATCATTTCAGAAATCCAGAATATAAGTTCTGAATGCAAATGGTTCCTCCCATCAGAAAAACTGACTGAATTGCTGCATATCCG
>JAIOQL010000407.1 GCA_021413405.1 Leptospira sp. | reverse complement strand
AAGCGATAAAGACGGAGGCTTTTAAAACAGAATCTGCGCCAGCGCTGGAAGGTAACTTTGAATTTCCGGTAAAAGAAAAACAGATGAGCAGTCCTTTTTACATCAGGAGAAACTATAACAATCGCAAAGGAAGACCCCATGGCGGAGTCGATTTTCGCGGGAAAGAAGGTGTCAGTATCTTTGCGGTTCAAAGCGGGAAAGTTCTGATTGCAAGACCAATGTATTTCGAAGGAATATTCACGGTTATTGATCACGGGGCGAAATTTTTTTCATTTTATATGCATCAGTCACAATCTCTCGTGAAGGAAGGAGATCTTGTAAAGAAAGGTGCTTTGATTGGTAAGATTGGGTCAACCGGGATGTCTACTGGTCCGCACCTTCATGTTGGAATGAAAGTGAAAGGAGTTCCAGTCGATCCCCTTTCAGTTCTTGCTTTGCGGGTCTTCTGAAATGCTTTCCAGTAATTCTATAATTTCTTTTTCGTGGAACTGACCTTTCACAATATTTTCCATCATATGAATTAAAATCCTGTCACCCGATTTCAGGGTCATCAGATAGAATCCTGTTTTTGCATATCTTGGCCGTATGATGTCATAGAAAATCCAGAAATACCCCGGCCATTTCTTTGAGAGAAGTTTTTGATCTCCGATAGGTTTTATTTCGTTCATTTCACCCCGATGAACCGCTACATCGATCAGCGAAGAAATTTCGCTTCGAATTGTATCAATATCGACGGTCACATAGGCCGGAATAAGAAACAATCTCACATATGGATATAGATTCGGATTTGTATCACTCACAGAAACGATTCCGGCTACCTGTCCGGTTCCCGTTTTTTCTTTCAAATCGAGATCATCAGGTTTGAAGAAGTAGGATCCTTCTGGCAGAGTCAGGTATAGGGGGATGTCTTCATTGGAAAGACGTCTTGCTTTTTCATCATATTTCCAATGGTTGAGATTAATCTCCTTCATTTCATATCTGTTGCGGGTAGACTGATAAAGAAGAAAAATTTCTGCAGATTGGAGAAACTTAAAAGTGAGCAAACCATTGAGGAATATGGCCATCCCGATCAGGGTGATCCTGAAATAAACTACGCTCTTTATGAGTCTGTAAAAAAGAGAGATACCCAGAATGAAAGCAAGGAATAGACCGCCTCCCGCATTGTCGAGGAACCCGACAAAATAAATCAGGGTCAGAAATAAAGCTACATAAACGATTTCAAATGAAGGGCGAAATTCCTTCTGAAACAAAAATTTCAAAATAAAGATAGTCACCAGAAAAAGGATCATTGAAACAATGAGTGCTGCAAGAATGAGAAGCAGGATAATCAGAATTGGAAGATGATTTTCGTGGTAGTAAAGGAATGGGATTGCAAAAAGAATATAAAAAAAGATGATCTTTTTTAGAAAACTGAGAGAGTTGAATTTAGAAATAACTGATTTGCAGAAATTGATTGCTTTCTGATAAAGTGACTCAAGATTTGCGCGAAAGGCGGGAGGTATGATGGCAATAACAGATTTTTTCAAAGAAATAAACCAGAATTTCAAAACTCTTCAGGAGTCCATTCAGACGTTGACGGATGGCTACAAAAAGACAACAGATTTTTTCACGACATTGTTCAATTGGGTACCGCCGGAAGTCATTTTGATCTTTTTGCTGTCCATACTGCTATTGATACTGATAAACAATCTTTCGCCATCGACTCCAAGGGCAAATCTCACTGTTTCCGTTTTTTTGCTTTGTATCGGGTGGCTTTACCTGAACCGGCTTTTTACAAATGAATTTAAGTTTTTTTATGTTCTGAAAATTTCTCTCTATATTCTCTTGCCAATCTATAGTCTCACAATTATCAGCTTTGGCGTTTCAAAATTAATTGTGATCTACAGAAAAAAAAGAATGGTCAGCACTTCCAGCCTCGAAGGCTCCATGGAAAATGTTCAAAAAATTTATCATGAATGTATGGCTGAGGCGCATTCAATTCTGTCCGGTGGCAAAACAGACGATTCCTTGCTTCGTGAAAAAGCCAGATTGTTAAATGACGTAACGGGTAGCCTGGTTGCTATTCTCGAGAAAAGGACTCCAAAGTGAAGAGATCACGTCCGTCGTTAAATTGGCGGAGCAACGGAAAAATAAAAAACTTTCCGGAAGATCGGGAGTCAAATATATTAGTATAACGGGGACGACACTGGTTTCGACTGTTAGTGTCTACGGTATAGTGGCATGTAGGGGTGAGGGTCCTCTTAAAAAACCTCAAAAAAACAAACGCTAACAACGAATTAGCATTAGCAGCCTAATTTAGTCTGCTACGAGACCCAATCTTACTCTCCCGGTGGATTGTGAATCGTCATTAAACGGGAGACGAGATTTTTTCAGGTTCGGCTTTGGAAAAATCTTGAATTTAGGCC
>JAIOQL010000406.1 GCA_021413405.1 Leptospira sp. | reverse complement strand
TATTGAACTCAAGCATCAACGATAGATCTGTCCTCAGGAATAGCCAGGATTACATCCTGAATGTAATGAAAAAGAACAGCCTCGATGTTCTGGAACTGGGAAATAGCTCAGGAAAAGTTCACTACCGATTTCACAGGCCGGCAGATTTCGGTGACGACAAAAGCAAACAAAAAATAATCCAGGAGGCTCTCTCCGGAAAAACCGCTTCTTCTCTCGAAGTCGGGCACAGCGGTCTTGGATTAAGAATGTGTGCACCCTTAAAAAATTCGGGCACTCTTATGGTAGGCCAGGTTGTGAACAATGAATTTGTATCCCAGTTAACCGGCGGAAAAAATGTCCACATCGCACTCTTTCAAAAACAACGGTTGTTGGCATTCAGCGATCCTCTTGTTGATGATTTCATAAAAAATTCTCCTGATAAAGACCGTAACAATTTCAGATCGTCCTGGAAAAACGGAAATTACTATCTAAAAAAAATTCCCTATGAAAATACCGGTATCGGGCCCACTGATATCGATTTTCTGATTCTCATAGATGAAACAGATCTGGAATCCTCTACAAGAAAAATCTGGGGAACGTTTGCATTTACAGCAACACTCATATTTTCGGGAATTTTTCTTATTTCTTTTTTGTTCTCCCGGGACATTGTGCAGGCTGTTAAATCACTGACATTCGCAATGAAAAACCCTGAGAAGGATGAGAAAGAAATTCTCGATCTCGATCGTAGAGACGAGATCGGACAAATCGGCTTTGTCTATATCAATATGAAATCAGAATTATTGAAACACCAGAATCATCTGGAAGAACTTGTCGAAGAAAAGACGGGGCAACTGCAGGAATCAAACACAAAGCTCAAATCAACTCTTGATGAATTGCATATAAAACAGAAAATCATTAATCATGAGATGCAAATAGCAAAGGAATTGCAAAATTATCTCCTGCCATCTGCAAAAAATTTTTCGAAGGAACTGGACGTGTCGACCCTCTTCCTCCCTGCGAGTGGGGTGAGCGGGGACATTTATGATTTTGGTCAAATTTCAGATCACGAGTTTTTCTTCTTTTTGGCTGATGTCTCGGGACACGGTGTTCCCGCAGCTCTTGTGACAACGATGGTAAAAACTTCATTAGGATCGATAAACATCAGGAAACATAGTCCAGCCGAAATTCTCCGTAAATTAAACAAGGAATTACTGGCGAGTATGAATGAACATTATTTCACCGCAATTTTTTGCCTGGTCAACACAAAGAAGGAAAAAGTTTTTTTTGCAAATGCTGGCAGTACTCCGGCGATAGTTGTCCGGAAAGAAAAGGAAAAATCAATTCTTCTGACTTCAACAGGTACAATTCTTGGAGTAATGGACGATCCGGAACTGGTTGATAAGGCCGCAAATTTTTATAATGGTGACAAATTGTTTTTATTTTCTGACGGATTAAGTGAGGAACGCAATTCGAGCAGAGAGGAATTTGGGATTTCGACGATTAATAAAATAATCTGGAAAAACAAGGAAAAATCCTCCGAAAAGATTATTGGAATTATTCTGGACTCTCTTCTTCAATTCTCAGAAAACAAAGCGTTCAAGGACGATGTGACGTGTGTTCTTGTCGGATAAAATTCTTAGAACTGTATGCATCGTGTAATCAAAAGGTAACGATTGTTCTGTCATACTACTAAAGAACATTATAGGAGCTAAAATGCATTCAACCCTGGATAAAATAAATATACGACCTTTGGATTTTATGGAATATGCTGTAAGAATTGACGACTACGAAAATTCGCAATCAGGATGGATTGGGAATCTAAACAGATCATCAATTTGTGTCATTATCAAAGGGGAAATAAAGGAGGAAGCCGGTGAGATGCTTTCCGGATGTATCATTTTCCGGAAATCAAATGAGATATACTCTTTTATTGGAAAACTAACAGAAAAGGAAATTGTTCTAACAGAGGATCAGGGAAGAGAGATTGTAAGCCTGATCAATATAGATTTCGTATCTGAGCTGAGATCGGAAGAATTGCTTTCTCTTTCTGCCTAGAGAAATCAAATCCTGATTGCCCAAAAGAGTTTCCGGGAAACATTGTATCATTCATGCTTAGCTGACTCAAACGGCTCAATCGTTATGAAAACAGGATATTAAAAATTGTAAAATCTGGCGGAAAGCTGATCCGGTTAAAACAATTCGGATTTTCAGGAAAAACCAAAGAAGGGTTCCGTTTTCCGATCCATGTAATTGAAATCGGAAAAACAGAAGCAATCAGTAAAAAGCCCGCAGGTATGATTGCAGGGGTTCATGGTCTCGAGACAATTGGCATCCGGGTGCTTCTCGATTTCCTGGAATACCTCATCCATGATAAATCAGATATCATATCAGATCTCAAATCAGGAAAATTCGGGATCGTCTGCATCCCAATCCTGAACCCGGGTGGAGTTGCTCTGAAACGAAGGTCAAATCCTCATGGTGTTGACCTGATGCGAAATTCAGGCATAGAAGCAGTCAAGGCTCCTTTCTTTTTCGGTGGGCACAAAATTTCTAATAAGCTCCCCTATTATCGCGGGAATGTACTTGAACCGGAATCCCGGATTCTCACAAGATTTGTAAGAGAATATTTTTTTCATATCAAAAACTCAATAATGCCGGTTGTAGATATTCATTCCGGGTTTGGATCGATTGACCATGTCTGGTGGCCCTATGCAGGAATGCAGGAGGAGTGCGAAGACACTCCCTTATATGAAAAAATGTCCAGGCACCTATTGGACAAAAAAAATCACACTGCCTACAAATACGGACCTCAAAGTGAATCATACACTACTCATGGCGATCTATGGGATCGGCTCTATAATAAACACATTCATGACCGGAAAGAAAATCCTGAAATGAAAAAATCCAGATTTCTTCCGCTGACACTCGAGATAGGAACCTGGTCTGATCTGAAACAAAATCCTTTGAAAATTTTTCGCAAAAGGGGAATTTTCAATCCGGCCCGGGAAAACAAACAGGAGTCAATCATCAGTCACAGGAAATTTCTCGGCGATCTGATGAAAATTGCAGCGACAAAACTTTCTGACTGGGAATGAAGTTAGTTGCACAATTCAGTGTTTTTTGCCACAGAGACGCAACGACTCAGAGAGTTTTTTGATTTATTATTACTATGGAATACTAAATTTAAAAAATAATTCTCTGTTCCTGAGTGACTCCGTGACATTTTTATATACTGGCTAATTACTTTTTTTCTTAGGTTTCTTCAGCTCGCGGAGAGTTAATCGGAGTTTTGCTTCTGATCCTGACGCCATATCTACAAGATTTGAAGAATTTGGTTTTCGTTTCATTTGAATCAGAAGTGACTTTGCCATGGAAAATTTTCGTCTGACAGAATAAACAGCCGGAACCGAGGTCCGGAATACCCTGGCAAGTTCCACATCGGTGTTACCTTTTTCATTCAGCAAATAAAACTTATGCAGTTCTTTTGGAGTCCAGAGATGCTTTGCGGAAGCTCCGCTTAGAAAATTGTTTTCCGCAAGTCTTTTGGTCCTGTATTTATCAGCGGACTTCCTTTGCTTTGTTTTCCAGAAATCATTCTGCGACCGGGCTTTCTTTATCTCTTCTGTTGTATAGCCTGTTGCCCGTTTCCATTCAATCGATGTGTAGGCTTTCTCGGATCCGGAAAGCTTTGATTTTGATAATAATTCTACATATTGCTGCGGATTAATCAAACATTGTTTTTCCTTTTCAACATCGTATAACGTATCTGAGCATACAAAGTCAAGGATTAAATACTGTTGTGCCGTCATTCCGGCAAACAGTCCGCAGGGCGAGGTGCGACCGGAATCATGATGACTGAACATTTTTTAAATATGATTCCAGACAAGCTGGAATAACAGCTTTCCATGTTCCTGGATCAAAGATTGAGTAAAGATTGTCTAATTATCGCTTATCTTTTATTGAAGAACCAGAGTAAAATTGAAATGAGAACACTGACCAGGATGGAAGTTGTGAGCGGGAAATAAAAACTAAAATTTTCTCTTTTTACAGAAATGTCTCCCGGTAATTTTCCGAAGAATGGGATTTTCTCACCATAAGAAATAAAGAGTCCCGCTACTATCAGCAGGACTCCCAGTAAAATGATGCTTTTTCCGGTTTGTTCCATTAATGCGTCATTCCGGTAAGCACAGCGCGACCGGAATCCTACTGCAAAAGATTTTTTCATTGGATTCCGGACAAGCCGGAATGACTATCTTTCCCATTTGCCCCCGGGCTTGATCAATCGTCTCCGAGATTTCCCGGTTTGTATTTTTTCATAAGCTCTTCAGCAATATTTCTTGGAACAGCAGTATACCTCGAGAATTCCATAGTAAACTCTGCTTTTCCCTGTGTGGAAGAACGGAGAACTGTTGAATATCCAAACATATCAGCTAATGGAACTTCTGCTTCAATTTTACAATAAGCATCCACTTCAGTAGTTCCGAGGATCATCCCTCTTCTTTGATTGAGCCCACCCAGAATTGCTCCCTGGAATTCTACCGGACCCTCTACTTCCACTTTCATAATCGGTTCGAGGATTTGAGGACCTGATTTTGCAAATCCCTGGCGGAAAGCATAACGGGCACATATCTGGAATGCCATGTCTGAAGAATCCACATCGTGATAGGCTCCATCATTGATAACTGCACGAACACCGATGATCGGGAATCCTATGAGAGATCCCCTCTCAAGACAGCTTTTGAAACCTTTATCACAGGAACCGATGTATTCCCGTGGGATAGAACCACCGACAACCTTGTCGACGAATTCATAATCCTTTCCTTCAATCATTGGAATTGGTTCGAGATAACCTCCAACCTTTGCAAATTGTCCCTGACCACCGGTCTGTTTCTTGTGAGTGTAATCAAATGTT
>JAIOQL010000405.1 GCA_021413405.1 Leptospira sp. | reverse complement strand
GAAAAACTCACACCCAAATTGGGGTCGGTTCTTTTTGCTTCACTCGCACTTTCCATTTCATCCATTGCTGTATTCATTCATTTTGCATTGACAAATAAAATATCGGATCTTGTTCTTCCGGAACGTGTTTACTATCTCGGTATCGCGATGGCAATTGTTTCCACCGTCATACCAGTGTTCTTCGCGGCAGAAGGAATACGCCTGATCGGATCGGGTCGTGCTGCAATCGCCGGAAGTATTGGTCCCATCTCAACAATCTTCCTCGGTTACATATTCCTGAACGAAAATATTTCGGTGAACCAGGGGATCGGAACAGTTCTTGTTCTGGCAGGCGTAATGATTATCAGTGTAAAAAAGAAAACTATTTAAAAGGCAGTAGCTATCCTTTCGGTTTCTCTTCAGGAATAACGATTGGTTCATGATCGCCTTTGTCAACGCCGGATGGGACGTCGTTGCGGCGAATGCTTCCATCGGGATTAAATTCTGCGTCAGGCGAAATTACTTCCTGACTGTTCTGCTCTACGGTTTCTGAAAAAAAACTATTCGGCACTTTCCCCTTGAGAGAATTTTGGGCATAGTTTGCCCAGACAGATCCTCCATTGCCCGCACCGGATCCGGGAAACGGAGCCCCTGCATCGTGGCCAAGCCACACTACCGCGACCTCCCCGGGGACGAGGCCCACAAACCAGACATCGTGAACCCCGTTCATATCCCGGTATTTTTTCCGGATTGACTGCTCTATCTGAACCGTCCCGGATTTACCCGCGATTGGAAATGGCAAAAACGAAGAAGACTTGGCTCTCTTCTTGCTGATCCACTCTGCTGTGCCTTCCTCTTCTACAACCGACTCCAGAAGATAGACGACATCGTGAGCCGTTTTCCGGGAAAACACCTGGCTTCCTGGCGCTGGTTCCCCGCTCTCCCACAAAACCTCTCCCTCCCGGTTTTTCACACTCAGGATAAGTCTTGGACTGACACTAAGCCCGTTATTCAAAACGGGAGCATATAATGTGGCGAGTTCGAGAGGAGTCAATTCCCCTGATCCGAGAGCAAGCGTCAGGTTGTTTGGAAACCGGTTTATGTTTTCCAGAAAATCCTGGTTGAGTGCATTGTCAATGTAGCTCTTGAATTTTCTGATCCCGAGCTGGTTGAGAGTTTTGACAGCCACTGTATTTGTAGATTGTGCTATCGCATAACGCAGAGTAATTTCGCCTTTGTGACCCTTGTACCAGTTCCTGGGGGCATAGCCGTTTATCGAAATCGGTTCATCCTTTACCATCGAATCTTTAGTGACAATTCCTTCTTCAATTGCAGCAGCATAAAGGAATCCTTTGAGTGCCGAACCGGGTTGTCTTTTCATCGACATGATCCTGTTCACCTGTCCTCCTGAATCATTGATTGCATATCCACCGACAGCCGCACGAATATTTCCATTGTGAGCATCTATTGAAACAAGAACTCCATTGAGACCAGCTTCCATATCCTTCGTTTCCTTTGGAGGAAAACCGGATTTTTTTCTGAAATCCGAACGGATTTTTTCCACCTGGGAACGGATAGCCGATAGGGCTGCCGACTGACGCACCGGCTCAATCGTTGTGAATATCTGGAGACCTCCCTCGTTCATCTCTTCTTCAGGGATGATGCTTTTCAGAAATTCAATCGCATATTCATTTACGTCGGGGGCAGTGTTGATCCGGAAATAACGGCTGGCTCCATAGAGACCAACGGTTCCGGGATTGGCTTCTTTTTCGGTAAGAACTACATTGTATAGAATTTTGAACTCTGCAAAATATTTTTTCTTCTGCTTTTCAGTGATCTGTTTGTCCCGAACCAGGAAATCCAGAACCAGTTCCTGTTTGAGAAGTGCAACCCGGATATTATTTAACGGGCTGTATCTCGCAGGAGAAGGAAAAAGACCAACGATCATCGCAGCTTCTGCGGGATTCAGTTGCCAGGGAGGCTTGCGAAAATAAAACCAGGAAGCTTCTTCTGCCCCGATCCTCCCCTCACCCATATAAATCTTATTCAGATAAAGACAGAGAATTTCTTCTTTGCTGTAAAGGTCTTCAATCTGGAAGGCCGAATAGGTTTCATAGACCTTCCTGATCAGCGCGAAAGTTTTCCGGTCAGTAAAAAGGTTCCGGCCAAGCTGTTGAGTGATCGTTCCGGCACCTTCCCGGATATTCAATGCAAGGATGTTCCGAATCATCGCACGGAATATTCCCCGGAAGGAAACACCCTTGTGTTCATAAAAATTTCTGTCTTCAGCCGAAACTGTGGCAGCATTCAGCCATTTCATTTCGCGGCAGTTTTTCAGCGGGATTCGCGAAATTTTTTCGGGAAGATATTCACCCAGCAGATTTCCGCCGGTTCCGAGAATTCTGATCGGCGGTTTTTCTGTGTAGGTTCCTCTTCCCTCCATCCAAAGTTTATAATTCGAAAGTGCCGACGCAATGGAGGACCTGTCAATGCTGTATTGGATATAGACCCCTCCGAAAAGGAGAACGAGAAAAATAAATCCCGAAAACGAAGAAACAAATAGTATCCGTTTCCAGCGCGGGATTACGTAATTGCGTAATCTTATTAATTCAGCAAAGAGCCTGGGACTTGCATTACTATAAAACTTAAGTGTTTCTTCCCAGACTCTTTTAATCAAAATTTTTATTCGTGAAAGCTCAAGCCATCACCGCTTGATGTTG
The DNA here is from genome assembly GCA_021413405.1 of Leptospira sp. Classification (GTDB taxonomy): domain Bacteria; phylum Spirochaetota; class Leptospiria; order Leptospirales; family Leptospiraceae; genus JAIOQL01. The sequence goes on along the minus strand of JAIOQL010000405.1, from coordinate 6,464 downwards.
TCCAAATAGTACTGTCTGAAGGATGAAGTGCAATTTGAGAAATTTTATTTCCTGCAAGTCCATTTTCCTTTTTATAAGTAACCCAGGATGCTCCCTGATCAAGAGAAATATTTAACCCGTTATCAGTTCCAACGATTACCTTTCCACTTTTATCGGCAAGAATTGAATTTACACTGGTTTTACCTCCTATACCTGACCATTTTTCAAGATCAGCCACAGTGGATTTACTCAGACCCTTATCGGAACCCGCATAGACGTCCCCGTTTCCGGAAACAGAAACACTGTAAACCTGGTCCCCCATATTAGGAGAAGATATTCCAACTTTGTTCCAACTTTTTGAAGATCCGCCAAAAACTCCTTTACTCTCACTATAAACAAAGAGTCCACTTGAGGTTCCTGCAAAGACTTTTCCATCCGAAGACACAGCTACAGCAAAAGTTTTCTTTTTAAAATCACCCTCTGCTAAAGCCCAAGTTGCCCCCTGATCTTTTGATACTGAAATTCCGGACGAAGTTGCTGCGTAAACTACATTAGATGCAACGGCAATATCATAAATTTCATTCGATGGAAGCCCTTGCGAGGTCGTGAACTGCGTCCAGGAACCACCACTATTGGTAGTTCTCCAAACACCACCTTTAGCATCACCGCCGCCAGCAATCCAGATATTCTTTCCATCAACTACTATTTTGTTTACACTTGCAAGGTTGACTCCGAGCACCTGTGGAACCAATTTCCGCCAGGACTTACTCTTGTCTGAACTCAGAAAGATAACGCCACCTTCCGTTCCCGCCATAACCTCACCATTAGTAGCAACCGCTATTGCTGAAAATTTGTTACCTTGTGCGGGGTTTACACTTTTCCAGCGTAGTCCACTTTCAAGATTAACATCAAAAGTTATGAATGATCCGAAAACCCAGCCTGACTTTTTTTTCGGAAAATTTACTTTATACCAATAATCTTCGTATTCATCAACCTTCGATTTATTAGCCGACCGTTCAACTGCATCCAGCACTTCACCACGTTTCAATTTGGCAACCTCTGAACCACCCTGAGAAGCAATATTACGTACAATCAAAGTTCCAGCCGTTACTTTAACTTTTACAGCCTGAAAAGAATCTGATTGTGCAAAGAGTAAAGATGCACTAAACAGAATTCCAAAAAATACGGAACTAGTAATAAAAAATCTTTTAAAATTAATCAATGTCTGTCTCCCTCACCATCACCCATTTCACGATCGATGTAAGTTCCACCTTCCAATTTGATATCTCCGATACAAGTATCCGAAGCTTTTCCTTTATGTACACCATTGATAATAAAATTAATCACTTTTCCACTTACAGGCTGATTCAATTCAAATTCCTGATAATCATAAACATTATCTTTTAATTCAATAATATTTTCTCCACCGAAATTACCTGTTACTTTTAGAGAAGCCACTCTATTATTTCCGGCATAGTTTGACTCGCTCTTTGCGTATCCATTGACGACTAAGATTTTTTTCAATGTAATTGCATTTTCAAATGAAAGTGATACCGTCTCTCCGACTCCATCATCATTATTTTTTCCTTCACACCAGCCGGTCTGTAGACTCCCGTCAAAGATATTTCTTGCATCAAATTCAAGCTCTTTTCCTTCGCCACCTGAAAATTGTGAGGATGCTGATAATATTGCTTTGCCTAATACAGGCATAGTAATTGACTTAACAACGGCATCAGCTGAACCCAAAGCAGATTTCATAACAAAGCCCTCTTTGCCAGGAAATTGAATCATAACAAAATTACCAGATTCTTCCAGTTTGAAAGCTACCTGACCCGCTTTCACAGTTCCGGTTTTATCACTTTTTTCATTCGGCCGGGAAAATAAATCTGTATCTGTAGTAACGGTGACTGATTGAACTTTTCCTTCTTTCAGATTCTTCACATCCATCCAACCTTTAGTTGAAACACCTTCGACCTGAACGAGAACAAACTTGGTTCCGCCTATTTCTTTTTCTTCAAGCTGCTTAACATATTCACCACGTTTAATCTTGCCATTCACAACATTTACCGGTTTTTTTTCTCCCGGATTTTCGACAAGCTGTGTATCGGCAGCAACAGTTTTCACTTTGGAACAATTTCCAGCAGCCAGGAATGCAAAAATTAGCATAATGGCTGAAATATAAATCTTTTTATTCATTTTGTTTTTCCTTGATTATTATTGATTTATCGCTAAATTAAATGGACAATATTTTGTTTCAAGCGGAATAAGAATGATGAATCAAAAAATAATTTCGAATTAAAAATCAGAGCAACTTTGAGAATCAGTTGCCAGATTCATTGATCCTGGTTTTCGAATATCATCAATTGTCACAAATCCTGTCATGGCTGAAACTCTTGATCCATCGCTATTTTTAACAATTTGGCATGTATCAGCACAATCTGTTAGATTTGGATTTAAGCCAAATGATTGAACAATTGAAGTCATGCAAGATTTCCCGTCTGTACAAATATCACATTTTATTTCATTCCGGAATTCTTTCCCATAGACAGTTCTATATTTCAAACCAAGAATATCATTTCTTGAACCACTATAGATAATTTCAAATGATTCAACAAAATCATTGAAAACAGACGCACTCGTGGTTGCATCATATACATAAATTTGCTCTATCCCTCGCTTTTTATTCTTGCCAATAACAAAATAGGGGTAAGAAAATCCAAGGAAATGTGAATCCAATGCTTCGCTAATTTGCATCTTGAAATCTTTTCCGATACCTGTTGAACAAATTTGTTCAGAAGTATTGGAAGAAGTATTTCTTGAAACAGTGAAACTCCCTTGAGGGGACCTGCTTTCTAAAATGGTATACTCAGGATAGATATAACATTGATATCCGCTATTACTATAGTATTTTGAAGGAAGAGAAAATCCATTGAAAACCATTTGCGAATCAATTTCTTCATTAATTATTGGAGTAGCTTTTGGTGCATCGGGAGCGTCGATGTTTAAATGTGAACTGAAAACCCAGCCTTTTTCCCCTTGAAATTTAATTTCGTACCAAGTTCCATTCTTACCGTCTACTGTATCCGAAAACCATTTCTTCGTCAGAATTTCAACCTTCGTTCCGTCAGGTACCTTTCTGATTTCTTTCGAGCTGATTGCAGGCATGGAACGAATGGCAATATCCTTTCCATGTGATCTTACAAAGATATATTTTGAGTTTTCTTTACAATAGAAAAAAAATATCAGGAAAAAGAAACTCACTTTAATCAAATACTTTATCATGCAATCCTCTTATTTTTTTATAGCGATTCAATAATCAAATATTCTGAGCCAGAAATGGTGGTTAATTATCAGTAACCGCTTCCCTGATACCCTGTATATCCAGTTAATTTAATATCAGCAATACAGGTATCGGATGCTCCGCCTTTATGCACTCCGTTAATAATAAATTTAAAGGTTTTACCACTGAGCGAAACGTCAGCAGGTTGATAGTCAAAGTTTTTGTCAGCGAGTTCAATAATTCGCTCATTTCCTGTATCCGTTACTACTTTCAAGGAGGATACACGGTTATTTCCAGTGTATTGAGATTCGCTTGCAGCATTTCCATTTACAACGGAAATATTGGTAAGAGTCATATAATTTTCAAATGTGAGTGTAACGAATTCGCCAATCCCATCATCCCCATTCTTCCCTTCACACCAGCTTGTTTGAAGACTTCCGTCGAAAATATTTCTTGGATCATATTGTAATTCTTTACCTTCGCCGGAAATATATTGAGAGGATGCAGAAAGAATAGCTTTTCCAAGCCCGGGAATTGCAATCGATTTAACAACCGAGGCAGCATCTCCCAAATTTGATTTCAAAATGTATCCCTCTTTTCCCGGAAATTGGATCATAGAAAAATTCCCCGATTCCTCTAAGACAAACGCAACCTGACCCGCTTTAACTGTTCCAGCTTTATCGCTCTTCTCGTTTGGCCTGATAAAAAGATCTGAATCCGTAGTGACGGTGACAGATTTCAATTTGCCATCCTTCAGATTTTTTTCGTCCATCCAGCCTTTAGTGGATACGCCTTCCAACTGAACCATTGCAAATTTTTTTCCATCCACATTTTTTTCTTCGAGGAATTTTACATATTCACCCCGTTTTACTTTTCCATTAGTAACGTAAACAGGCTTCTTTTCACCGGGGTTTTCCACCAATGCTGTATCAGCGAGGACTGTTTTTACTTTGCTACAATTGATAAATCCGGCAGCCAACAAGATTGCCAAAAGGCCAAAAGTTTTCTTGTAATTCAATTTTATTCTCCTATAGTTATGAATTTTCACAAACATTGAATAAAAAGTTTCCTGTGGGAGAAAAGAATTAATGGACTATTTTACCAAGGATTACATATTTTCAAATGTGTTCCCCTATTCTCTACGAAAAATCTTTTTGTCAACCTTTGAAATAAAAGGGATAATTTGAAAGCAAAAAATTTCCTCCGAAAACTTATCCCATTCCGGATTCGCCTCGAATGGAAACTCCTGTCTCAATGGGCTAGGGATAAACGGAACGGGATCTCTGAAAGAGTTGTCCGGATTAATAATCCAATTCTGAATCCTGATAAATTTTACGAACCCTATCTGACGATAACGCAGAAAATGAATTCCACCCCAAATGCGTCCGGAAAGATCCATAATCTAAAGCATTCTACGGAATTTTTGAAAGATATTCCAATTTTCCCGGGGCAGATATTTTCTTTCTTTGCCCTCGTGGGAAGGCCCTCTAAAAAAACAGGATTCAAGTCGGGCAGATGCTTGATTAGTGGAAAACTTGTTACCGATTATGGAGGCGGAATATGCCAGCTCTCAGGTATAATATATCAGCTTGCAATCTATTCCGGAATGAAAATTCACGAAAGGCATCCGCACTCATTTGATATATATACGGACGAAACCCGGTTTTCTCCATTGGGCCTCGATGCAGGAGTAGCCTTTGGCTATAAAGATCTCCGCTTCGAAAATACATTTGCTTTCCCAATTCTGTTTCGCTTTGAGTTTTCGGAAACAGAAATTTCCGGGAGTATATGTAGCAACGCTCCAATAGGAAAATATGAGATCGAGCTTGCTAAGATTGACGAAGATAACAGTTCCGTGATCAGGACTATCCGGAACGAAATGAAAACGGGTAAAACAGAAGACCTCGGAACGGTGCGTTATGCGAAATACAAAGAATAAGGAATTAAATTTATGGAGACGTCATGCACTATTCGCGTTAGCTGTCCTGTTCCTCTGGAGCCTGGCAATCCGCCTTCACATGCTATTTAAATCCCCCTATGCGATGGGGATGGACGGGTATTACTATGCCGGGCAGGTAAAATCTCTTTTTGAAAAAGGAAGATTTTTTTCGCCTGATTCTTCGCCTGTAATATATCTTCTCGCATTCTTTTCAAAGCTGGGAACAGACATTGTGGTTACAAATAAAATAACTATTTCACTTCTATCAGCAAGTCTTATCTTTCCCGCTTATCTGCTTGGAAAAAAAATAGCCGGACCGTTATGCGGCATTATGATTGCATCAGTCATAGTTTCAAATTCATTTTCGATGTTATTTGCGATCGACTATGTGAAGAATCTCGGCGGAATCCTGTTCTTTCTTTTTTTTCTGGGAGAATTCCTGGAATTAACCTGGAATCCGGGAAACAGGAAACATTTTTTTCTATTCATTCTGTTTTTCATTCTGACTTTTTTCTCTCACAAACTGATGGGCGGGATTTCCCTGATTTTCGTTTTTTTCTTTTCTGTTTATTTTTTTAGGAAAAATTGGAAGATCGTTCTTTTGACCTCTGGTTTAATTGCGATCCCCCTGATTTTATCGGCGTTTTTCATTCCAAATCTACTCCACAGTACAGACCTGATCCGGTTTGAAGATACGTTGAGTGCTCATATGCAATTTCCACCCGCTTCTTATCTGGCCAATTCCCAAACTTCCATTTTCCACAAAATAGAAGTTTGGGTATTTTTTTTGAGTCCGGCCTTTTTGTTCTTCACAAAGGAGAATTCTCCTGAATTGAAATTTTTCCTGCTTTCACTGCTCTTTCTTTTCCTGTTTCTCTCAAATCCATATTTTAAGTTTGACTCAAATGATCTGGCTTTCAGGCTTTTCCTATTGCTTTTCATACCCGGATCTATATTCATAGGCATCGCATTGAAAGGCTTAAAGCCTGTTCCGTTATTCTTTGTTGCAATAATGCTTTGTGCGCTCCAGATACAGGCATCAAGAATATACGAAAACAAAAATTTTACAGACTATGCGTTATACGACAGGCTGATCGGGAAAATAGGCCTCCCGGAAAATTCCCTTCTTGTCGTCCACCAGGGTTTTGATTATTTTTATTGCTACAAAACAAGGAAGGATTCATTTCATTTTCTGCCGGAAGAGAAACACAAAGGAAGGCCTGTTTACCGGATCGCCTACGGACTTTCTCCAAACCTTCTCTATTC
>JAIOQL010000404.1 GCA_021413405.1 Leptospira sp. | reverse complement strand
TTAAACCTGTGATAATTCACTTTATTTTTGATGAAGTAGTAAAAATACTGTCCACAACGAAAGCTTTAAACCAAATTACAGGGCTTTAATAACAATTTTGGAGAATAATATGTTAAAGAAATTAGGAATATCCCTTCTTATCGCAGCATTCCTCGCTATGGGTTCAGTATATGCACAAGAAGATGAAATGGATGCAAAAGATGACAAAAAAGAATCTACTGACAAGGCTGCTGATAAAAAAGACGCAAAAGTAGATAAAGAAAAGCCAAAAAAAGCTAAGCATCACGGCAAAAAAGGCAAAAAAAGTAAAAAAGCAAAAAAAATGAAAAAGGGCAAAAAATCCAAAGCAGTTAAAGAAGACAAAGCTATGGAGCCAAAAGAAGAAAAAGCTGAGAAATCAGAAAAGACCGTAGAACCAGCTCCGGCAAAATAAGTAATATCTCTTCAATAATTCCCGGTTTAAATAAACCGGGAATTTATTTCAAAACTCTGTCAGAAATTCATTACAGATTTGATTTAGAAAAAAATCATCAGACGACGTTTCTTCTCAGTAAGTTAATTTAACACGAAAAATCAGGATTTTTTCAACAGGTATCGATGAACCTGTTCAGCGCATTTGCGTCCTTCTGAAATTGCCCAAACTACCAGACTTTGTCCCCGGCGGACATCCCCGCAAGCAAACACCTTATCCAGTGTAGTTGAAAAAGATCCTTCCTTCAATCCAAAACTGGCTTTCACATTACCGTAGGAATCCAATTCCATTCCCATTTCCTGTAAATCAGCAATTAGACCGGGTTTGACCGGCTGGGAAAAACCCATGGCGAGAAAAACGAGATCAGCAGGTAATTCGAATTCAGTGCCGCTGATTGAAACAGGTTTTCCATCTTTGAATTCTACCTGGTTTCCATAAATGGCAGTAACCTCACCTTTTTCGTTTCCCTTAAATCCCAAAGTATTTATGGACCATTTTCTTATTACTCCCTCTTCGTGTGAGGTGGAAGTTCTAAAGATTTTCGGATACAATGGCCAGGGAGTCGACGGATCTCTTTCCTTGGGTGGTTCCTGAAATAATTCGATTTGAGTTACGGATTTTGCTCCGTGGCGGTTAGATGTTCCAACGCAGTCAGAGCCTGTATCCCCGCCACCAATAACGATTACATTTTTATCTTTTGCAGAAATGAAATCCGAAACATCGTCACCGGCATTTTTTTTATTGCTTTTGACGAGAAAATCCATTGCAAAATGTATTCCTTTCAGATTTCTCCCTTCAATCTGTAAATCCCGGGGGGTCTCCGAACCCATAGCCAGAATAACGGCATCGAAATCCGAATGTAGCTGTTTGGCAGAAATATCAACCCCAACGCTTACGTTGGTTTTGAAAACCACACCTTCTTCCTCCATTTGCGTCACACGATTATCAATATGAATTTTTTCAAATTTAAAATCAGGTATCCCATAGCGTAATAGTCCACCAATTCTATCATTTTTCTCAAATACAGTTACCTCATGTCCCGCTCTTGCCAATTGTTGGGCAGCAGCAAGACCCGCTGGACCAGATCCAACTACTGCTACTTTTCTACCCGACTTTGAGCTGGATGGTTTTGGTAAAACCCAGCCGCTTTTCCACGCTGTATCAATAATAGTTCTTTCAATTCCTTTTATTGAAACAGGATCGCTGATCAATCCGAGAGTACATGCACTTTCACAAGGTGCAGGGCATATCCTGCCCGTAAACTCCGGAAAATTATTTGTTGATTCAAGATTTTCCCAGGCTTCTTTCATTTTGCCTTTGAAAACAAAATCATTGAATTCAGGTATCAAATTATCGACAGGACAGCCGGTGTCTCCCTGACAAAAAGGAATCCCGCAATCCATGCATCGCGCGCCTTGGACCTTAACAGTATCCGGATCGTAAGATTCTTCAAATTCCTTAAAATCCTTCAGCCTTTCCTGAACGCTTCCCTTTTTAAAAGGCGCTCTTGCAAACTCCATAAATCCGGTGATTTTACCCATGAGTCACCGCCTGTTTTGAAAGAGTTTGATTGCTGGTAGTTTCATTTTTCATTCTTACAAGAGCAGCTTTGTAATCCCGTGGAATCACACGAAGAAATCTGGCGGATTCATCTTTCCACTTGTCCAGAATTTCTTTTGCCCTCTTGGATCCTGTATATTTATGATGTAAAGAAATAAGAGCTCTAACCTCATCTGTCTCCTCTTCCGATTCAAAAGACTCGAGATCTACCATTTCTTTATTAACAAGTGACTGAAATTCTCCATCCGGATTCCAGACATATGCAAGTCCCCCGGACATTCCTGCCGCGAAATTTCTTCCGGTTTTTCCAAGAACAACAACTTTACCCCCAGTCATATATTCGCAGCCATGATCTCCTGTTCCTTCGACTACGATATTTGCCCCGGAATTTCTAACGCCAAACCTTTCCCCGGCCATTCCGTTAATGAATGCGTTCCCGGATGTTGCGCCATAAAAACAGGTATTTCCAATCAACACATTCTCCTCTGCTTTATATCTCGCGTTAGCCGGGGTCTGAATTATCAATGTTCCACCGCAAAGTCCTTTTCCCACGTAATCGTTTGCCTCTCCGATTAACCTGAAGGTCAATCCCTTTGTAACAAACGCCGCAAAGGATTGTCCCGCCGTCCCCTTGAATAGAATATCTATCGTATTTTCCGGAAGTCCTTCTAATCCGTATTTTCGCGTAACTTCTCCCGAGAGCATAGTCCCTACCGATCTGTTTAGATTAATGATATTGGATTCGATCTTAACCGGTTTCTTATGGTCAATTGCAGCCCTGGATTTTCGGATAAGCTCATTATCTATTTGTTTTTCGAGTCCATGCAGCTGTTCCTTTGTTCTAAAAAGGTCCGTCGGATAAATCGATGTTGGCCTATGTAGCACCTTAGTGAGATCAAGACCCCTCGCTTTCCAGTGATTGTGCGGACGGATAAATTTAATTTTTTCAACGTTGCCGATGAGTTCCTGGAATGTTCTCACACCCAGTTTCGCCATCAATTCGCGAACTTCTTCCGCAATGAAAAACATGTAGTTCACAACGTTTTCAGGTTTTCCTGTGAAATGTGCCCTGAGTTTCTCATCCTGGGTAGCAACACCAACCGGGCAGGTATTGAGATGACACTTCCGCATCATGATACAACCCACTGTTATTAGAGCAGAGGTAGAAAAACCGAATTCTTCTGCTCCAAGTAATGCTCCGATGATTACATCTTTTCCTGTTAAAATCTTACCATCGACTGCAAGATAAACCCTATCCCTGAGACCGTTTGCAACCAGTGTCTGGTGCGTTTCCGAAAGTCCGAGTTCCCAGGGTGTTCCGGTATTGTGTATTGAAGAAATCGGGCTGGCTCCAGTTCCACCGTCGTGACCTGAAATCAGAATGTGGTCCCCGTGTGCTTTGGCAACTCCGGCAGCAACAGTACCTACACCGGACTCGGAGACAAGTTTTACAGAAACTCTTGCTCTTGGATTTGCATTTTTCAAATCAAAAATCAGCTGTTTGATATCTTCTATTGAATAGATATCGTGATGGGGTGGAGGTGAGATCAATGATACACCTGGTGTTGAATACCGTAACCAGCCGATATACTTATCAACTTTGTGCCCCGGAAGCTGTCCCCCCTCTCCCGGTTTTGCTCCTTGTGCCATCTTTATCTGCAGATCGTCCGCGTTGACAAGATAATCCATTGTAACACCAAACCGGGCGGATGCGACCTGTTTAATCGCGGAACGCATCGAGTCTCCGTTCGGTAAGGTTTTAAAACGAACCGGATCCTCTCCGCCTTCCCCTGTATTGGATTTTGCTCCAATTCTGTTCATACCAATGGCGAGAGTTGTATGAGCCTCCCATGATATGGAGCCATGACTCATGGCTCCCGTTTGAAATCTTTTTACAATTTCAGAAACACTTTCCACTTCTTCTATGGGAATTGCATTTGACTCTGAATAATCCAGTTGAAAAAGACTCCGGAGAGTAACCAGTTTTTCATGCTGCTCGTCTATTTCTTTTGAGAATTCTTTATATATTTTGTAATCACCAGTTTTGGATGCTTCCTGAAGTTTATGCACTGTGCTTGGATTATATAAATGGGGATCTCCATTTTTTCTATAATAGTGAAATCCACCGGGGTCCAGAGATTTTGGGAACCAGACAGGGTCATATGCCTGGGCATGTCTCCGGCAAGTTTCCTGTTCCAGCATTTCGAGTGAAAGTCCTTCAATTCTTGTCATCGTGCCGGTAAAATAACTATTCACCAATTCCGAATCAAGCCCGAGCGCTTCGAAAATCTGTGCACCGCAATAGGATTGCAATGTAGAAATTCCCATTTTGCTGAAGACTTTAAAAAGTCCTTTTCCAATCGACTTGATAAATTGTTTTTTGATTTTTAAAAATTCAGCCCCTTCCCCTAAATCCCCTTCCCTAATGAGATCTGCGAGAGTCTCGAATGCAAGATATGGATTTATCGCATTCGCACCATATCCGCAAAGTAGTGCAAAATGAGCTATCTCTCTAGGTTCCCCGCTCTCAACTACAATTCCCGTTCTTGTCCGGAGTCCAGCACGTAAGAGATAATGGTGAAGTCCAGCAACAGCGAGTAAACTCGGTATCGGGGCTTTGTCTTTCGATACTCCCCTGTCGGTCAGAATAACAAGATTATAACCACCTCTAACTGCATCCGCCGCCTGGGAACAAACGTTATCGAGGCTATTTCTCATATTGTGCTTTTTCGTCGGATCAAAATGAATCGGGAGAGTGATTGCCTTGAAATGCCCCTGACTTATGTGCTTGATCTTTTCAAAATCTTCATTCGAAAGAATTGGATGTTCCAGTTCCAGTCGATGTGCATGCTCCGGAGTCTCACCCAACAGATTTCCTTCCGGACCTATGTAAGTTGTGAGTTCCATTACCAGCTCTTCACGGATCGGATCGATTGGAGGATTTGTTACCTGGGCAAAATTTTGTTTAAAATATCTGAAGAGAGGCTGTGGTTTTTCAGAAAGAACCGGAAGAGTCACGTCACTTCCCATAGATCCGACAGGCTCCTCGCCATTTAAAGCCATAGGTTTCATGATAGAGACTATGTCTTCATGTGTGTATCCAAACACCCTTTGTCTTTCCAGAATTGTATCATGATCAGGTGCAATTGCGGTATTTGTGTTCGCAAGATTTGTCAGCCGGATCATATTTTCTTCGATCCATTTTTTGTAAGGCTTTTGAGTTGATATCTGCTTTTTGACCTCTTCGTCGTCGAGGATCTGTCCTTTTTCCAGATCAATCAAAAGAAATCGTCCCGGGCGCAATCTGTCCTGCTTAAGAATTTTCTCTACCGGGATATTAAGAACTCCCGCTTCCGATCCAAAAATAACTTCATTGTCTTCGGTCACAATGTATCTTGCAGGCCTTAAACCATTCCGGTCCAGAGTTGCACCAATAATTCTCCCGTCTGTAAATGCGATCGCAGAAGGACCATCCCATGGTTCCATTAGACATGCATGGTATTCATAGAAGGCTTTTCTGTCCGGATCCATACTCATATTCTTCGACCAGGCCTCAGGAATCATCATCATTATTGCGTGCGGAAGACTTCTTCCGCCCATTACGAGAAGTTCAAGAACTGTATCGAAAGTCGCAGTATCTGACTGCCCTTCCATTACAATAGGCAACATTCTTTTCAGCTCATCTCCAAAAAGAGGAGACTCCATTGCCATTTGCCTCGCTGCCATCCAATTAATATTTCCACGAAGTGTGTTGATTTCACCGTTATGTGCAATCATTCTGTATGGATGTGCAAGATCCCAGGTTGGAAAAGTATTTGTAGAGAATCGCGTGTGTGTCAGGCAAAAAGCAGATTCCATATCAGGAGATTTCAGATCCTCATAGAAAAGCCTGGCCTGGTTTCCGAGTAACATTCCTTTGTAAACAATTGTTCTCGAAGAAAAACTTGGGACGTAGTATTGTCCCCTGTCCAATTTATATTCCGCACGAATCCGTCCGTCGATGAGTCTTCTTATGAGAAAAAGTTTTCTTTCAAACTCATCCTGATTCTTAATAGTCTTTGTTTTTTTTCCTATGAAAACCTGTTTGAAAACCGGAAGCGTTTTTGCAGCTACATAGCCAGTATGTTCCGGATGCACTGGCACGTCACGAAACCCGATGAATTCTTCACCTTCATCAACAATGACTTTCTCAATGATATTTTCAATGGCTTCACGGATTTCTTTCTTTTGAGATAAAAACAAAACTCCAACGGCATAATCACCGAGAGGTGGCAGCGAAAATGAAACATTCTTACGGAAAAATTTATCCGGCATTTGGATCATTATCCCTGCTCCATCCCCGGTTTTCGGATCAGCACCCTCAGCTCCCCTGTGCTCCAGATTGCACATGAGACGAATCCCTTTATCAATGATCTCCCGGGATTTTATTCCTTTAAAATTTGCGATAAAACCGACTCCGCAAGAGTCTTTATCAAGGGACGGATCAACCATTCCCTGGACTTGAGGATAGTAATCAGTCAATGATGTAATCAATTTTTCGCTCATATCAGTCGCCTCACTTTTTATTACTGCATTCCATTCGTTTTTTTAAGGCTGTAATCCAGGAAATCCATTCCAATATTACTATCCTATAAAAACATTGCCGACTTTTTAAAAACTCGAATTCTTAAACTAATTTAAATACATATTTTTCAAGGCATCTGAGATTGAAAGAGGAAAAATGGGTTTGCTTTGGAAGAGAATCTGACCTCAAAGTCCGTAAAAATTATTCCGGAATCTTCCGAATTATTTTCCTTTCTGAATTCACCTGACAGGTTTTCTTAGCAAACTTCTCAAAACCGGAACAAAATCAGACATTCCCGGATTGTCTGAAAAATAGACAAAAAAATA
>JAIOQL010000403.1 GCA_021413405.1 Leptospira sp. | reverse complement strand
GCAGCAAACATCTGGATATTTTTTTTGAACAGGAAAAATCAGATCTGTTAAAAACATACGAATCTGATTTTGAATCATGGGAAATTCTCGAAACAGGTGGAGTGGCGGGTGCAATCTCCAAAGAGGATCACAGGCTGATTTACCTGGACTACGAAGGCATTGTGAGCAATAACAGGGGCGAAATAAATATTTTATGGAAGGGCAGGTACAATCCACCTGAAGTTTTTGAAAAAAAAATCCGGTTCAAAATGGAAAAAGAGTTACTTGTTTTTGTATAACGCCAATTTTGGATAAGGTGACAAATGTCCAGAACCGATTTTGAATCATTCTACTTTGAAAAAGATCTCACTACAATCAACGGAGCGCATGTCCAGGTCGTTTCCTTCTCCGGTAAAATTTCAAACAACAACGCTTTTGAGATCTCGCGAAAAATCAACGTAATCTTTGACGATAATATTTTCAACATTATCCTCGATCTCACAAAACTGGAATATATAAACAGTGTTGGAGTCGCAATGCTTCTGACAATGATCAAAACAATTGATCAGCATTCCGGAAAACTTGTGATCGGTGGGATCAATCATTTCCTCGAAACAGTGATCAAACTCATGGAACTTCCGAAGAAAGTTGGAATTTATGGTTCTGTCGAAGAAGCGAAATCTCTCTGGTAGTCTTTTCCGCTCCAGATACTTTTTTCGATCAGCTCGAGCAGATTATCAAGTCCTGTTCTGTCGAGGGCTGAAACACAAAGAGCCTCTTTTTCCGGAACTGCAACGACTTCTGCCGGGCACCTGTCAATTTTGTTGAAGACATTTATTTTTGGAATGTCAAGCAGGTCAAGAGATGCCAGGATTTTTTCAACGGCATTCATCTGGTCTTTGTAATCCGGATTGGATGCATCAATCACATGAAGCAACAAATCTGCATCACCCAATTCTTCAAGCGTTGCCTTGAACGCGTTGGAAAGATCCGGGGGAAGGTCGTGAATAAACCCCACAGTGTCCGAAATAATTATTTCTCTTTCTTCGGGAAACCGGATCCGTCTCGTGGTCGGGTCAAGCGTTGCAAACAGTTTGTCTTCTGAAAGCACATTCGAATTTGTAAGTGAATTGAGCAATGTTGATTTCCCTGCGTTAGTATATCCAACGATACCGACGACCGGAATTTCATTTCTTTTCCTTTGCTTCCGGTTCAGTTCCCTTCTTTTTTTCAAAGCCCTGAGTTCTTTTTCGAGACGGGAAATTTTATCTTCGACTTTTCTTTTCCCGATTTCAAATTTAGTCTCTCCCGGCCCTCTTCCCCCGATTCCCCCGGTGAGTCTCGACATATTATCATCGAGTTCCGATAATCGGCCTTTTAAATATTTCAACTGGGCAAGTTCTACCTGAAGTTTTCCATCCCTGCTTTTTGCATTTCTTGCAAAAATATCGAGGATAAGCTGTGTCCGGTCTATCACTTTCAGATCTGAAAAATCAGAAATTTTCTTTGCCTGCGACGGAGTGAGATCAATATCGAAAACCAGTAGTTCAACCTCTTTCTGAATTGCCTTGAGAATGATTTCCTGGATCTTTCCTTTTCCAAGGACAGTGCTTGCATCGAGTGTATTTCTTTTCTGAAAAAAACTGTCGACTACATAGATTCCCGCTGTTCTGCAAAGCTCCCGGAGTTCTGCCATCGAGCTTTCCGGTGTCCTGCCTTTTTTATTCTGTAGATAAACACCAACAATAAATGCGCGATTCTGTTTTTGCGCTGCTTTCAGATTGTCTTTGTAACGGAAAAGACTTGATTCAAGAGTCTGGATTTCTTCGAGGATTCCTTCTTTCATCTGGCCGGGAAATTTCCTTTCCTGAATTATCCAGAGCTGATCAGAATTCACATCAGGGTTGATATGTGATGAATAGAAATATTTTGGAAAACCTTCCGGGTCAATACTGATAGCTGTGATATAGTCCAACCGGAGAAGAACCATGTCTGTAAGGTCTTCCACCGAAAGTGGTTCGTCCTTGAGATGAGTGTGCACCAGGCGGAGTCCGCGAAGACGCATATCGGAGGTTCTCAGGCGATCCAGATAGGGGATTTCGATAGAATGATCATTTCCGACGATGGTATGAGTGATGTGACCGTTCCTGTCAATGAGCAGTCCAACCTGTCTTCCGATTTCAGATGAAACGTCGCAGATTGTCCGGGCAAGGTCACTGGTTATTAAAAAATCGCCCTTGAGACGCTTTTCACTCAGTTTTTTTAGTTTTTGCAGGTGGTTTGACTTGAGTCCACCCAAATTGCCGCTTAATTTACTTATGTTAACTCCCGATAATTAATAATGTTCAGAGGATTAATGAATTGAAATTTAAGTCAACTTTATATTCATTAACTTCTAACAATCTATTACTCAGGGTGAACCTTTGAAAACTTTATCTATCTATTTATCACTCTCCATAACCTCTTCCCTTCTATGGGCGTTTGATTCCAGTCAGACAAAAATGGCTCCGGAGCCTTCTTTTTCAAAAACTATAATCCTTTCGGCAGGGACTGAAGCGCAAAGCAGGGAGGATCAATCAAACATTCTCGCAAAAAAAGGTGATGATGGAGTTGAAGCTGATGAAGATGATGAGGATGCTTCGAAGAAAAAAGACGGTGATCCTTCTGCCGCAAATTCTGACAAAAAAAAGGATGCACCCGATCCAAAGACTGATAAAAATTTCGTAGTCATTGAAGAAGCAAGAAACAGGTTTTCGAACATTGCAAGGAAAAATAATCAGGCATCCGAAAACCAGATAGTAAAGCAATTGAGAAACAATCCAATGCCGGAAATCCGGGCAGAAGCAGCAAAAGCTCTCGGTGTGATGAGACGCGGCTTAAAACCTCTTCACAGGGCAATTGAAACAGACGGTTACCTCGTGCGTCAGGCGGCATACAACTCAATCGCTGAAATTGCATCCAAGAAATCCATCGAATATTTTATTCGTGGAACCAGATCCAAATATCCTGAAATCAAAGCAGCTTCTTACAAGGGGCTCGGCAGGACCCGTGCTGCCGTGGGCAGGGAACTGATCCTCACAGAAGGCCTGAAATCCCAGGATGTGATTGTTGTCCAGTCTGCAATCGAAGGACTTGGATATTACAACAATCCTGAAGACAAAGCAATTTTCAAAAAATACATTGAAGCAGCAGAGCCGATTGAATATGTAATGAGCTCCCTCATTGCACTGACAAATCACAAGGGCAAAGACAGTCTCGATCTGATCTACCAGACAATTGAAAAAAATCCTAAGCTTGGTTTTTTTGTTCGCCCGATGTGCTACAGCATTGCCCGGAACAACCCTTCTTTCGCAGCAACACTCGTTCTCGTGAAATTGCACCAGGTCACAACCGATAAAGACAACAAAGAATACATAGAAAAGCTCTTAACATTCAGACGTGCTGCGGGCCGGTACGCTATGATAAAGTCAACGCAGGCAACTCTGAGACGTTATCCGAATGCGCGTGGAGACAGAATCATTTCCCTGAAAAAAGGCGAGATCGTTAAGATCAAAAAAATTGCACCGACCCGCTACAAAGCGAGAATTGCCGGGAAGGTTGTCGAGGATTTCTATTACCTCGTTCAGTTGGCTTTTGACGATGGAATTGTGAAAAAAGATTATCTGGAAGGCTGGGTCTTTGGAGCAAAGATAGACCTGGTTACATTCTCCAAAGTTGCAATCGGTCCTTCCTATGACAAAGAAACAGACGATGACGAAGATGAAATAGATACATTGAATGCTTCAAAACAGGCTACTGACAAAGACACCAAGAAAAAAGAGGATGACGACGATGATGATGATTGAGTTGTTTCAATCAATCAATTCCCTGATTTTCTGTTCTACTATTTCAAAAGGATAAGAATCCTGCTCGTCCGGTGAACCTGCCGGATGAGTTTCATACAAAAGAGCC
>JAIOQL010000402.1 GCA_021413405.1 Leptospira sp. | reverse complement strand
GGTTGAGTTCAGCTTCTTCCAAATTAATGAGTCCGTTAACCACACCATCTTTTTCGGTCAGATAATTGCCGGTTGAAATAACAAGCGAATATTTTCTACCTGATTTCTCCGTTCCTTCCATGCGAAAAAGTCGTGATGCATTTTTTGTCAGTTTAAAAGTTTTGTTTTCAGTTATCAGACCGGTTTCCTTTTTCCGGGTGATCAGAAAATTTGAAAGCTTATTCCTCAATTCCTCGAGTTCAATTGCCATGCCCTTCGGCTGCCTCAATTCTTTTGTCCGTGCAGATTTCAATTTCCTGCTCTTTGATAGAAAGAGATTCCTGAAATATAGGAATATTTTATTTAACTTTCCCATAATCCTCTCTCAGGTTTGAAGGTCGTTCTATTATTTTTTTTTCATACTCATACATCTTGGCGAATTTCAGAAAAGTAGAATATGCAGAAGAGATAGCGATCACAAAGCCAGGGAACCCGTCCAGAAATCCGGCCTTCATAAAATATATTTCAATGAATTTACCTAATGGTTTCGAGACTGTCTTAAACAATGAAAAATGATTTCCTCTCGAAAACCTGGTAAATGAAACTATTGAGGAAAATTTATTGATTGTATCTACCTGGTGGGAAAGATCGCGAAAGCTGTAATGAATGATGTCACCGGTAAGAGATGACCCTTTCCCTCGTATTTCGATGTAGTCGTGGGGATTTTCCCCTGTCCACGATGCGAAATTTTTACGGAATAACCGGTACCGTTTCATATACCATCCCGAATGATATATGAACTGTCCCATATGAAATGTCAGCCTTGGAATTTTATAGCCATTTACTTCAGTATCTGAATGAACAACTGAATTTATTTCCCCGGCGAGTTCCGGGCTGACTCTTTCATCTGCATCCAGTGCGAGTATCCAGTTGAAAGAACAAAGCCGGATAGCACGATTTTTTTGCTCTATGTGCCCGTCGAATTTATTCACGAAGAATTTTGCTTTATGAAAAGTTTTTACGATCTGCTTTGTCTTATCAGTACTGAAGGAGTCAAGAACTACTATCTCATCCGCAATTCCTTCACACGAAGAGATGCAATCACCTATATTTCTTTCTTCATTATATGTGATTATGGCAACCGAAAGACCCGTTTGTGATTTACTGATTTTCGGCAATTCTGTTTCCTGTATGCACCTGACTTAAATTCACCATGGATTCAAATAGAGTATCGGCTGTTTTTTTAAACCTCTTCATACTGAGTTTTCCCATATCCGTCTCCCTTTCCCAGATTTGTGCAGCCTTTGCCATTTTCTTCCATTTGACCGGTTCTATTCTAAAAAGAGACTTTCATAACCGGTTTCACAACAATTTATTTTATTGTTTTCTGCTTCTCTATTTTAGTCTCCTGATTTCCTACTTTTGGAATATTCATGACTACAATAAGTCTTTTTTTGCGATCCTGACCAAAAGCGAACTGGGCGATTTCTGGTTAGCCCTCATTTTCCCTGTTTCCTACTCGCAGTACAGAATCGCTCAGGAAAGAGATAAAATAAAAAAGGCTTTTTTCTTTTCATTTTGTATCCTGATACTATCCGGTTTAATTTCCATGTTCACTCCCTTCCGTCTGGCTCCCTACATTGTAGCGGGCTTTACTGTTCCGGATGGACAAAGATTGCAACATTTTGCAGGAAACATCCTGGGAACTGACACCTACCTTCCAATTGGACTGATGAATACGCATTTGACGTACGGAGGTCTCGTTGCCCTCAGCCTTCCCGGAATCCTGATATATTTCCTCGAGAAATTTAAAACCGGATCCTTTTGGAAGAACTTCCGATTCTTTTTGCTGATATCCATTTCCACCGCAGTTTTTTTTTATAACCAGAGCAGAAGTGCATGGATGGGATTATGCTTTGTCCTTCTGATGTATCTGGCCAAATCCAGGCAAAAAATTCTAAGTCAATTCAGGATTTTAAAAGTTCTTCTAATTCTGATCCTGGTCAGTGCGCTATTCGCGATTGGATCCTTTGCTCTCATAAAAAAAAATTGGCTGCTGAAACGGGCATTTCAGGAATCCCTTGAAAGCAACACCACTGAAAATCAAAGATATTTTATTTATAAAAATACTTTGGATCTAATCGCACAAAATTTACCGTTCGGCACCGGACCCGGACGTTTTGCGGACGTACACAACCAGGTTTCCGATAAAATGATAGAAAAGAATGAGCAGCTCTGGTATGAACTGTATATCACTCCAAGATCTCATGCCCATCACGATTTTCTGCACTTTCTTGGCATCGGTGGCATTACCGGTGCACTCATTTTTCTGCTGATATGGTTCCTGTTTTTCCGGCGTTACATACTTTTCGCATTCACGGAAGAACATTTTTTATTCTCCGGAATTTTTTTTATGTTCATAGCCGGTTTTTTTCAATGTTACCTTCTGGATGATGAAGTCGCACTTCCATTCTATTGTTTTTGCGGACTTTTCCTCGGAAGTATTAACTCGCCTGCTGAAACCACGGAATATGGAAAGAAAGTTTCTAAAGTAAATGGTTTACTCTATCCATTTCTAATGGTATTTATTCCGGCAGGTATTTCACTTTTCTATATACGTTATACGACATTGGCCGAACCGGAAACAGTATATAAACGAAAAATCAAGACAGAATTTGCAGAAGATGTGAAATCAATCAGGCAAACAATCTCTGGCTATTCCCGGGGAAATCGAATGATATCCTCTCATGCCTCATCAGGGTTCCAGATTGAAGGTTGCCTGACTCACCGTTTTACCAGTCCGATAACTCAAAGAAGAAATGATTTTGCGGTGACTGTGGATATTTCTTCTGATTTAAATAATCCACCGAAATCAGTTAAAATAACTGCTATCGAACGTGATGCATTTGATCAGGACCGTTTATACAAAGTTCATCAGAATAGAATTTTGAAAGATTTTTATTTTAATCTCATTCCGGGAGAAAACAAATTACTATTCCCGGGAATTTTATCAGGGAAGGAATCCTCAAAATTTCCGGAAAATATTTACTTTCGTGACTTTAAATTCTATTTCTCGGGGATGAGAAACGAAGAATTTTTTGATCTTCCGGAGATTCGATTTGGAAAACTTTGTGACGGGTAAAATGCTCTGCTCTGACCTTTATTTCGGCAGAGTCCAAAAATCTGTATCAATGCTAAAGCAATGATACCTGGAGCGGGGGTCGAACCCGCACGTCCTTACGGACACAGGATTTTAAGTCCTGTGTGTCTACCAGTTCCACCATCCAGGCTTTTTAGGTAAAAACAAGGCGTCGCCCGGATTCGAACCGGGGATCAAGCTTTTGCAGAGCCATGCCTTAGCCACTTGGCCACGACGCCGTTTATGTTACAATTTTTTAGAATCGCCTGATGTCAATAAGACTTGTGCAGTTTCTTTGTGTCTCAAGAAATCCACCGGATAGCCGTTTCCATGTATTCTATTTCAGGGCTTTTTTCAGATATTGACCGGTGAAAGAAGCTTTGACTTTTACAATTTCCTCCGGGGTTCCGGTTGCAACGATTTCGCCACCTCCATCTCCCCCTTCCGGCCCCATGTCCAGAATATAATCCGCCGATTTTATCACGTCCAGATTATGTTCGATAACGATCATTGAATTTCCTTTCTCCACAAGGGTTTGCAATACGCTCAGAAGTTTTTTAACATCATCAAAATGAAGACCGGTGGTCGGTTCATCCAGAATGTACAATGTTTTTCCGGTCGGTCGCTTCGAAAGTTCCGTCGCCAATTTTATCCTCTGTGCCTCCCCTCCTGAGAAAGTTGTGGCTGCCTGTCCAAGCTTGATGTAGTCAAGACCAACTTCTACAAGGGTTTCAAGCTTTCGCCTGACGGATGGAATATTTTCGAAAAATTTCACAGCTTCTTCGACGGTCATTTCCAGAACTTCGTAAATATTTTTGCCTTTGAATTTCACTTCGAGTGTTTCCCTGTTGTATCTCTTTCCTTTGCAAACATCACAGGTTACATATACATCTGGAAGAAAATGCATTTCAATCTTTATGATCCCGTCACCCTGGCAATGCTCGCACCGACCACCAGCAACATTGAAACTGAATCTCCCGGGTCCATAGCCGCGGATCTTTGCATCTTCTATCCCGGCAAAGAGATCACGGATCGGGGTGAATAGACCCGTGTATGTTCCAGGGTTCGACCTTGGAGTTCTGCCGATTGGAGACTGATCGATATTTATTACCTTATCAATATTCTCGATTCCCTTTATCTGTTTGTGCTTTCCTGCGATCAGTTTCGCATTCATGATTTTATGTGCGAGATGGTTATACAGAATTTCATTGATTAGTGTGGATTTGCCCGAGCCCGAAACACCAGTGACAACGGCCAGCATTCCAAGAGGAATTTCAACATCGAGATTTTTCAGATTGTTCTGGCTTGCACCGATAATCTTTAGTGACTTTCCATTCCCATTTCGCCTAACTTCCGGCGTTTCCATCTTCAGTTCACCTGAAAGATATTTACCCGTAACTGATTTCCTGTTTTTTTTTATTTCGTCCGGTGTTCCGAATGCAACGATCTGTCCTCCGTGAACCCCTGCGCCCGGACCCATATCGAGGATGAAATCCGATTCTTCCATAGTTTCCTGATCATGTTCTACAACGATGACAGAATTCCCGAGATTCCGGAGATCTTTCAGTGTGTTCAGAAGTTTTGTGTTATCCCTCTGGTGTAGACCGATCGAAGGCTCATCCAGAATATAGAGAACTCCCATCAGCTTCGATCCAATTTGGGTGGCAAGCCTGATGCGTTGCGCTTCTCCACCGGACAGAGTTCCGGCACTTCTGTTTAAAGTAAGATAACCAAGACCCACATCGCGCAAAAACGTCAGTCTCTGTGAAATTTCCTTCAAAATAGGTTTTGCAATTATTTCATCTGAGCCATGCAATTTCAATTCTTTCGAAAAAATCAATGCTTTCTCAACGGAATATTCTGTGAATTTATCAATTGAGATATCCTGAACCGTAACCCCGAGGCTTTCCGGTTTGAGTCTTTTTCCAAGACAATCCGGACAGGAGTGATTCGTCATGAAGGATTCCATCCATTGGCGCATTGAGTCGGATTTGGTTTCTTTGTATCTTCTTTTCAGATTTGGGATAACGCCTTCATACTCTCTCGAAAATTCAAAATGCGAATCCTCTTTTCTAAAATCGTAATCTATCTTGATCGAAGAATCTCCGTATAAAATCACTTTGCGAATATTTTTCGGAAGATCTTCCCATGGTTTATTGTAATCAAATTTTAGAGTTTTCGCAAGAGAATGTATGGTTGCGATGTACCAGTAGCTTCCGCTTTTTCCCCAGGCTTCAATGCATCCTTCCATCAGGGATAGAGAAGAATCAGTTACCAGAAGATCTTCATCAAATTCGAGAAGAGAACCAAGACCGTCACAGGTTCCACAGGCACCCTGCGGAGCATTGAACGAAAACAGCCTCGGAGAGAGTTCCGGAATAGAAACATTATCACAATTGGGACAGGATAATTTTTGCGAAAAAAGATGATCCTGCTTGCCATCGTCAATGATAATCAGACCCTCTGAGGTCTTTAGAGCAATTTCAACAGAATCTGAAAGCCGCGAGTTAATTCCCGGCTTCATCACAATTCGATCCACAACGATATCAATAGAGGATTTGATATTCTTTTTCAGAATAATTTCCTCATCAAGGCTTCTGGTTTCACCGTTTATCCTGACCCTGTTGAAACCGTCCTTCTTTGCTTTCTGAAGAACGTCCTTGTGCTCCCCTTTTTGTGCCCTGACAATAGGAGAAATCACCTGGAGTTTTGTTCCTTCCGGAAATAGAGAGATCCTTTCCGTTATCTGGTCGATTGACATGGAAGTAATGAGTGTACCGCAAACCGGGCAATGCGGCTTTCCTATCCGGGCATACAGAAGCCGTAAATAATCATAAATTTCTGTCACAGTTCCGACAGTGGAACGTGGATTCCGGTGAGTCGTTTTCTGTTCGATCGAAATGGCAGGGCTCAGACCTTCGATCAGATCCACATCCGGTTTATCCATCTGCCCGAGAAACTGTCTTGCATAACTCGACAGGCTTTCCACATAACGCCTCTGCCCTTCCGAATAAATTGTATCGAATGCGAGGGAAGATTTTCCTGAACCGGAAAGTCCGGTGATCACTACGAGTTTATCCCGCGGAATATCTATGCTTATATTCTTCAGGTTGTGCTCACGGGCACCGCGTATTTTTATAAATAAATCTGACAAATGGAACTACCAGCCTTTTGACTAATTTTATTCACGGGTTGATTGAAAAAAGTATCTTTCCAATACCAGATTCTTTTTTTATCTGTATTACATATGATTTTTTTAATTATCCAGGTGCTGCTTCTTCCCGTCAGATTAATTCAATTTTTATATTACCAGCTTTTTGGGTTTTTCAAAAAGGGGGAATATCTCTATATCGAAGTGCCTCACAAATTTTCTTCCGTCCGGAAGACCACCCTGATGCGGCTCATTACAAGTGATGAGGATCCGCCTTCACTTGTAGATTTCCTCAATGATCTGAAGCTCATTTCCGAAAACAGATTTATCAAAAAAGTTTTTTTCATGATCGATAGGATCGATTTTGGACTGGCAGAATTAAAGAATATCACAGATGGCATTGAAAAAATCAGGAAAAGTGGAAAAAAAACAGCCGGTTTTTGTGAGACCGGGGATCTGAAATCAATCTACCTGTTGTCTTCCATGGAAGAGCGCTACACTTCAGAATCCGGAGAATTTCAATCAATCCTTCCTTCCGCAGAAAGTTTCTTTTTCGGAAAACTTGCAAAAAAGGCAGGCATTGGTGTAGAAAGCTTTGCCTCAGGAAAATATAAATCTTTTGCGGAAACGTTTTCGCGTGATTCTTTTTCGAAAGAAGCAAAGGCAAACCTGTCAGATCTGATAAAATCTGTCCGGAGCCAGCTTGTCCGGCAAATAGAAAACA
>JAIOQL010000401.1 GCA_021413405.1 Leptospira sp. | reverse complement strand
ACTGCCTGTACAATTGTTGTTGTGAATTCTTTTACGGTTTCGATAATGGCATCAGCGGACAAAACTATTTGTACAGGATAACCATATTTTTCCTGGAAAAAAAGGGAGGCAAGAGCGACAATCGCTCAAGAGTTTTTTCCTTCCGGTTCGATGATGAAATTTTTTTCTGGAAATGATTTTTCTGTTTTTAGAATTTCTTTCTTCAGGGTTGCGTTCGTTCCGATATAAATCCTGTCAAGGCTCGTTACAGTTGCTGCGCGATCAATTGTTTCGCGAAGCAGAGTTTTATTTGAATATACTTTCTGGAGTTGTTTTGGCGTTGAGATCCGGGACTTTGGCCAGAATCTTTCTCCCTTTCCACCGGCCATAATCAGAACAACAGGCTTGTTTGAAGAAGAATTCATTCGACTACCTTTGGCGTAGATTTTGGTTTTAATTTGTCTTTCAATGCATCAGTCATATATTTTTCAGAAGGAAGTACGAATACCTGTACTTTATCGGTGAGCCGGTCAAGAGCTGCAAATTCTTTGAGATCAGGATATTTTTTCAGGAATTCTGCAGTTCTACCCAATTTATTAAAATAGGCTTCGTCTTTTTTTGTCTGTTCAATCGCAAATCCTTCTCCCCGGATACTCGCTGCAGATCGTTCAATCTTTGCCCGAAGCACCAGATCCGTTCCATTGATTAACCGCAAAAACACCTGCGGATTTGGAACATTGATTTTAGAAAGTCTGACCTCCTGAATCAAAATTCCTTTCCTCGCAATTTTATCTGAAGTCAATTCACCCAATATTTCTTTTTCAGAATAATCTTTTATTCTTTGTGTCAATTGGTTTATATCAGCCGGATTTCTGAAAATAATCGCAAACCTGTCTGAAAATTTTGAATGAACAATCTCTGAAATGATATCCCCTATCTTTTCTTCATTGAATTCAGATTCGGCATAGAGTTCTTCTGCTTTATCAGGATGAATCGAATAATTGACAGAGTAACTTAAAACCAGATGTCCATCGTCTCCCATTTCAGGAAGAAGGCCTCCACTCAGTTCCTTTTTGATACCGACTTTTACATTGCGGTTTTTAAGATTCAGAAAATTAATCTTAACTTTTCCGGGGATCAAAGCCTGATATATGAAATGAATTCCCGGTTTCTTAACCAAAGTTTCTACCGAATTGGAAATTGACCGGACAATGATTATTTCATTTTCAGAGACTTTGTATATTGTTTTTTCTACTACATAGATGCAAGAAGCGAGGAAAAACAGCCTGAATATCGTCTTGAAATAATATCGCATCTTTCAGGAATCAGGTAGTTTCTTTCGGATCCTCTGGCTGGAGCTTTATTAATTTTTGAGGAATGATTGTTGAAATGGCATGTTTATAGACCAGATGTTGTTTTCCATCATTTTCGAGAATCAGGGTAAAGTTATCGAAACTCACTACTTTTCCTTTGAGCGGAACACCGTTTAACAGATAGACGGTTAATTCTATTTTATCCTTTCTTGCCGTATTAAGTATATGATCCTGAATATTATTTTTTGCTGACATACCCACATCCATTTATATATTTTTCATGTGTTCAAGCGCATCGTTAGGAGAAACCGGCACAAGAATATTTTCTTTGTTAAACCAAGTAATCTGCTTTTTAGCATAATTTCTATGAGATTGAGAGAGCTTCTCATAAAATGTATCTATACTCATTCTACCCTTGATAAGATCAAGTGCAAAATTATAACCGAGAGAACTTAAACCGGGGCAGCTCTCTCCAAATTTCTCCATAACTAATTTTGTTTCTTCAATCATTCCATTTTCAATCATAAACCTGGCACGTTTGTTTATCCGCTCGTAAAGATCTTGCCTGTTACGATTCAAGAATAATCCCTTTATAACCACGCCCGGTTCAGATAAAAAGCCTTCGCTTCTATTTTCCTGTAGGGATGACCAGAGAACTCCTGATTTCATCACTTCGAGAGCCCTAATAACTCTGTAATCATCATTTATTGATAATTTGTTCGCGCTCGCAATGTCTTTCTCTCTGAGTAAAGTCCACCTCTCTTCTCTTGACAAATTTTGCAGTTCATTGCGGTGTTTTAAATCCGTTTCCGGAACCTGAAACATTCCATAAAGAAAGGCTTTCAGATAAAATCCGGTTCCCGCCACTATTACCGGAATCCGGTTCCTTGTGAATACCTCATTGACGGCCTGTCTCGCAAGTTGACAAAATTCACGGGCATTTAGTTTTTCGGAAGGTGAAAGGAAATCTATCAGATGATGTTGTATTAACCGGACTTCCTGAATTCCGGGCTTGGATGTCCCGATCCCGAGTTCTTTATAAACCTGTCTCGAGTCAAAAACAACAATTTCGAAAATTTCTTTATCCAGGGAGCTGGCAATATCAGATTTTCCGCTCCCAGTTGGTCCGGCAAGGATGAGAAGTTTCTTTAAGGTGTTTCCTCTTCTTCCACAGGCTCTGTTTCCTCTTCCACTTCAGGATCCAGGATCATATCTTCTTCTTCTCCTGGAGCTATTTCAAGTTCTTCGTCTACCACATCAAATTCAGATATTTTGGGTGCAATTCTCGATTTTTGTTTAATTACCGGTTTGATGAGCTGGTTTGCTCCACATTTAGGGCAGATTGGCTCCGGTTTCGCAAAGTCGTAAAATTTCGTACCACAATTATAGCAGGCGTGTTTTTTCCCGATATCTTTCGAGGATGATCCCTTTTTATCTTTCGACTTTGGCTTAGGTTTTTCTTTGCCAGCCGGTTTTTTTTTAGCCAAAGAAGATTTAGAGGGCTTTAATTGTTTCTTGACCATAAAGAAGACACTAAGAATTAAAATAGAAAAAGAAAATCAACACTAAAAATATGATTTATACTTTTTTTATTTCATCCATTCGAAAAAGTAGAAAATAATCTATTTGGTCACGAATTGATAAAACTTAGCGTAAATGTTAATAAAATTGCAACCTTGCGGACTTCGAGGGGTGAAAATATTCCAAATCTGGCGGAAATGAGTGAGTTGATTTTGGAATCGGGGGCTCATGGACTAACCGTTCATCCCCGTTCTGATGAACGCCATATCAGGGCTACGGATGTTCCGGTCTTAAGAAAACTAATCCGTTCTTTCAATAAAAAGCATGGTACAAAAAGAGAATTCAATATCGAAGGTGCTCCGGATAAAAGATTTTTGCAGATCATTCTTGATAATCATCCCGATCAGGCAACCCTGGTTCCAGTAAGCCCTAGAGAGATAACATCTGATCACGGGTTCAATTTTATTAAAGATTCAAAACTACTTGGTCAACTGATCAAAAAGTTAAAAAATGATGGTGTCAGGGTCTCTCTTTTCGTTGACGCCGGAGTCAAAAACCTTGAGATAGCGAAAGAGATTGGCGCGGACAGGATAGAGCTTTACACCGGTCCCTTTGCTAAGGGGTATGACCGATCCCCCGAGAGTGGAAAATCCTTTTTCAAGTTATTCGAAAAAACAGCCTTGGATGCAAAAAAAAATGGACTCGAAATAAATGCAGGACACGATCTCGATCATAGGAATCTGATTCTATTCAGAGAGCTAACCGGACTAAAAGAAGTTTCCATAGGCCACCGGCTGATGTCTTATGCTTTGATTTCTGGAATTGAGACAGCAGTGAAAACTTATCTTAAAACTCTTGCAAAAGAAATCTGAATTTCTGAAAAAATTTGTCCTGTTCGATTAATAGTTTGGCAGCTCGTTCCATGGATACAAACAGATGTTTATTTCTCTTATCTGCTTCCTGGCCGGCTCTGGCCTCTTTTAAAAAAAGCCGGAGACTTTCCTTGGATGCCTCAACGCTTCCTATGGGAACTGCCTTTCTCAGATTTTGCCAGTAGATAGTGATCTTTTTTTTTAGGGCCCCGTCTTTTTCAATTGGTTTGTTTTGCATAAAATAGGATCCATCCCAAATTGAATGAAACTCACCCATACTGTTTTTTTCATCGAGATAATATTTTGAATAGTTAGTTTTATTCCCCGGAACCCGTTCCGACAAAGAAACTGCCTTCTCTTTTCCGATGCAATCGGGGACGAATCCGTTCAAAATGAATTCCTTTGAAATTGCATTTCTTAAAACAAGTTGCTCAATTTCTGCAATAGCCTTTTCTTTATCCTTCCTTTTGCAGTGAAGGCTTAGCCATGAGAGAGAAGCTCCGATGTCATTGGTAACGGAATATGCAGCATTCAACTCAGAAATCCTGTTTGCAGCTTCTGCCGAGTGTCGCATCATATCCAGATACAATGTGTCGTTGGGATCCTTTTCGACTGCTTTTTTGCTGTAATAAAATGATTCATCAAAGTCATCCCTTAAATAAAGCAAAATAGAAAGATTATAGCAGGACAATGCTTCCCCGATTTCAGAACGGTCGCATCGTTTTTTCAAAATTCCAAGTGTGTTTTCGACCTGCTTTTCTGATCCATAAAAATCGAGTAAAATTTTCTCATTCATCTGAAATGCTTCCAGAGTTCCCGGCTTTACAGACCCAACGTACGTTGAGCATTGGATAAGAAAAAAAATGATATAAACCGAAAATACTGAAATAGACCCCATGAAAAAGAATGGAATAGTGGATAGATTCGTTGACAACTCAAATTGTGATTTTATGCTGCTTAATTAATTAAGTAATTCAAAGGCAGAACTGGCATTGAGAAAAATATCGCTTTTTATTGTAAAAATTATCCTCGCTGTGTCGTTTACGACAGTTGCTTATTGTGAACCAAAAGCAAAAAAAATACCGCGTGTAACTAAATTCGACGTGCATGATTTTGAAAAAGTAGTCGAGACAGTAGCTGACAATTATATAGACAAAAATATCAACACCGGGAGGGCATATACAGACGCTGCGGTTCTGGCAATGATTTCGTTGCCTCATGGACTTTTTCTTTATCCTGAAAGTTACTACAAAGAAAGAGAGAAATATGAGGAAGCCGATGAATTATTTCCCGGAACAACATTCAAAATATCCCCGACAGACAAATACATAGTCTTTGATCCTGATTATAAGAAAGTAGATGAGAACAGAAAAAAGAAGATGCAGGCGGAAGCAGGAAAACCCAGGCCCTCAAACGATGAAATGAAGAAATTATACAGTAGAGACAAGGTGCGTAAATCGGCGCTCACTGCAAAATGGGATGAGATTAAATTTTCCAAAAAAGATTTCGAAAAGGTCATTTCTTTCATCGAATCAAATCTTGATAAATATAAACAACCTGTTCTAAAAGAGGTGGTTGAAGAAGAAAGTGACGAAGATTCCCCGAAAGAGGAATTCAGCATGAAAGATGTTTATTTAGCCGCATCCAACGGATATCTCAATTCTCTCGATCCCCATTCAGCGGTTTTTTTGAGCGATGCGTGGAAAGACCAGATGGAAAAAATTGCTGATAGCAGTTTTGAAGGGATCGGTGCAATTTTAACCGGAGGTGGCAGCAGAGAAGTTCTCGTTGAAAACCCTTTGGATGAATATCCGGCTGTTAAAGCGGGAGTGAGAGCTGGCGATGTAATTCTATCTGTAGACGGTAAACCAAACAAAGGCGTCCCTCTGGATAAAGTAGTAAAAAGAATAAAAGGTCCGGAGAATACGAAAGTAGTTCTATTGATCAAGAGACGTGGAGTAATAAAACCATTCAATATTGAAGTAGTCCGTGCAAAAATCCGGATTCAAAATGTAACTTCCAAACTAATCAAGGATCATGAGCACATCGCATATATTAAATTGACCGGGTTTGTCAGGGTTCACGGAAAACCCGCAGAAGATTCCGATCGAAAAATCAAAGAAGCCTATTCCAAACTTGAACAGGAAGCTGCTGATAAAAAGATAAAATTAAAAGCACTGGTTCTTGATCTTCGTAACAATGCCGGTGGATATCTTGATCTTGCAACCGACATTAGCGATATGTTCCTGACAAAGGGTGTCATTGTGGGTACAAAAAATCCTGGCGGAAGTCTGAAGGAAGAGTATGCACAGGAAGGGAATGAACTTACAAAACTTCCGCTGACCATTCTTATCAATGCAAAGTCCGCTTCGGCGAGCGAAATCGTTGCAAGTGCGATCAAGCACCATGGCCGGGGATTGCTGCTCGGTGAAAGGACTTTCGGAAAAGCTACAGTGCAAAGACTGATTGATCCTCTTCCCGGAAATAGAGATTACGTTTTAAAAATTACACAATCCCGGTATTATGCGCCTTCTGGCCAGACTATCCAGGTGGTTGGAGTTGAACCGGATATTGAAGTTTCTGCCGAAGAAGATGGAAGTTTCCCGTTTCAGTATAGAGAAGAAAATATCTGGCAGCATCTACCGGAGATTCCATCGGAAGTAAAAGTTAAAAACCATATCAATATAGATAAATTGAAAGACTGGGTTAAAGCCAATGGAGTCGCGGATTCATTTTTGAAGCAACATAAGAATGATCCGATCAAACCGGACTACCAGCTGATCCGTTCAATCGATTATGTTGAAGCGATGATTAGTCAAAAGTAAATGGCGAAACGCCGCACTGATTTTCTTATAATCGGTAGTGGTGTTGCGGGACTTTTTTGCGCATTGAAACTCTCCAAATTTGGAGAGGTGACAATTATCACGAAAAAATTTGATTTTGAATCAAATACAAATTATGCCCAGGGCGGGATCGCTTCAGTCTTTTCAAAGACAGATCGTCCGGAGGAGCATTTTCGGGATACCCTTGAGGCTGGTGCAGGCTTATGCGATCTTGAAGCCACCCGGATACTGGTAGAAGATGGCCCGCGCTGTGTACAGGAGCTCCTGGGGTTAGGAGTTCCTTTTGATAGAGACAGCCAGGGGAATCTGGATCTCGGTCTTGAAGGCGGGCACAGACAAAAAAGAATTCTCCATGCTTTTGATCGGACAGGAAGGGAAATCGAGCAAACGCTTCTCTCTGCAGTAAAAGCAAATTCCAATATCAAGATTGTTGAGCACAATTCTTGCGTTGATCTGATAACCCCACATCATCTGAAAAATAAGAAAAATTCAAAGCCTATTTGCTATGGTGCATACATCCTAGACGCAAAAAAATCGGAAGTATATCCCTTGCTTTCAAAAAAGACAATTCTCTGCACTGGTGGAGCAGGCCAGATCTATTTGCATACAACAAATCCTGACATTGCGACCGGTGATGGAGTTGCTTGTGCTTATAGAGCCGGTGCAATAATAAAGAATATGGAGTTCTACCAATTTCATCCAACTTCCTTGTACCATGAAAAAGGAAATTCGTTTTTGATTTCAGAAGCAGTCAGAGGGAAAGGCGGGATTCTGAAACGGCTTAACGGTGAGCCTTTCATGCAGGAGTATCATGAGATGGGAGATCTTGCTCCGCGTGACATTGTTGCCAGGGCGATCGACAATGAGCTCAAAAAGAGGGGAGAAACTCATGTTGTACTTGATGCAACACATATCCTCAAACCGGACATTATTAATTTCTTTCCGTCAATTTATGAAAAATGCAAATCACTCGGTATAGACATAACAGAAACTCCGATACCCGTAGTTCCGGCGGCCCATTATATGTGCGGTGGGATTGAAACCGATATCTGGGGCAGGACCAATATTGAGAATTTGTATGCATCAGGAGAAGTAGCTTGTACCGGAGTTCACGGAGGTAACCGGCTCGCTTCAAATAGTCTGCTTGAGGGATTGGTTTTTTCAGATCGCATTTCAGTGGATATAGAGAAGGCAAAAAATTCATTTTTGCCGGAGCACGATGAAATACCTGACTGGAATAAAGAGGGACTTAAGAACACAGAGGAATGGGTTCTCGTTGCACACGACCTGAAAGAAGTCAAAACGATTATGAATGATTATGTGGGAATTGTTAGAAGTAATTTGCGACTGGAACGTGCAAAAAGAAGAATCGATCTGATTTTCCAGGAAGTGAAAGATTATTATAACCGAACGATAATTACAAACTCGCTTTTAGAACTCAGAAACATTGTCCAAGTTGCAGATCTTGTAATTCAATCTGCACTTCTACGAAAAGAAAGCAGGGGGCTACATTTTTCTACTGATTATCCAGAGAACCGCAGCCCCTCGCGGGAAGATACAATCTTAATAAATTAATAGGTGTTATCTGTTCCGAATGCACCTTACATAATATTTTGTATCTTTATTCACTGATTTTTCTTCTGCAAATTTAGCACCTGTAAAATTTATTGCCTTTGCCGTATTCCCGGTGCTGTCATTTTCATCTCCCCAAGAAGACCAGTAGAAATCTTCCACAGTATTTGGAAAATATTGGGTCATCATATTCTGACCGCCGATTGCCAATTTTTTTAGTTCAGCAAATGTTGCGACCCTCCAGTTTGAGTATCCGGATGTCCGGTCAGCAGCGCATGATGAAAATGCTTCGCTTACAAGTCCGTTTGAAGTAGTACTAATAGTTAAAACCTGCGGAAGTGAGGTAGCGTTGCATCCATTTCCGTTAATATTGCAAAATGTCAAAGGAGTGGCTCCGTATCTCTGTGCATCGACTGGATTGTAAGTGGCAGAAATTGTACCCTGACAGTCATTTGTTGCAGACCGGAAAGTTTGTCCCTGGGTACATTTTTTCCATTCGAGACCCGAAGTATTATCCAATACAGTTCCATTGCCTGAATTGGAATATCCTGAATTTAGAATCAGGCCCAATACCACCGTATTAGTTTCCTCATCCGTTAAACCGAGCTTATTTTGTCTGACTTTTTCTTCCCCACAATCGAAAATCAGAAAAGCAAAAAATGCAATGATCGTAATTTTATATAAAGTTTTCATATTTATCCCTAAAATATATGGTTAAAATTCACAAAGAATTGAGAATCTTCGTCAGATCTTGCATAATCCAACATAATGATAGTCGCCTGATTCCATGCAATGCGCAACCCGATCCCTTTAGAATATTTGAATCCTTTCAAGCCAACATCACCAGTTTTATCCCACACCCTACCGGCATCGATAAACGGTACGAGATTGAACGCAAAGCCAGGGATTTCAAAAAACTTCCATCGTAATTCCAAATTAAAAAATCCCACGACAGGGCCGACAAATCGATCCTGCTTGAATCCACGTAGAGTTCTCAGACCCCCTAATCCAGCTACAGTTCCTTCCGTCCCCCACATATTGCGGTATTCAAAAAAAGGAGCATCACCGCTGGTTTTTCCACCGGCAACCCGTCCTGCTATTACAAGTTTATCAAACGTTTTCGGTGCCGGGCTGTAAAAAAAGCGGGCTTGAGTCCATGTTCTGTTGAATTCAAAATCTGAACCTATTGCTTTTATGGCTCTGTCGTGAGTAATTTCTGCAAAAATTCCTTTGTTC
>JAIOQL010000400.1 GCA_021413405.1 Leptospira sp. | reverse complement strand
TATCATTCAGCAGGTTCACGAACTGAAGGGACTGAAGGATGCCGCCTGACGCATCCTGGACGACTTTCAATGAAGGACGGAGTGGCTTTGAGGGGTTCGAATCGATTACTATTGCAACCTGGTCATCTGACAATTTTACGTAGGATCCAACCGGATACATTGAAACTTTATTCAAAAAAAGTCGCAAAATTTTCAGATCATACTTATTCATTTCAACGCTGATCATATTTTTTATTGCTTCATAAGGAAGAATTTTCCTGCGCCACGGACGGGGATTTGTCTGTGCTGAAAAATTGTCGGCAATTGTGAAAATTCTGGTATATTCTTCGATATTGACTGCGCCTGAAATTTTCTGAGGATAGCCTGTTCCATCAAATTTTTCGTGGTGCTGGAGTGCAACCAGTGCGAGATTATTTTTCAATTTCACAGATTTTGTAAGTATCTGGTAACCAATCACAGTGTGTTTAATGACTACTTTGAATTCATCCTCACTTAATGCAGCCGCTTTTTCGGAAATGAATGCAGGAATTTTTGACATTCCAATATCCGCAAATAAAGCTGCAGTTCCCAGTTCAACGAGTTTTGGTTTTGAATAATCCATAGCGGCACCGATTATCATTGAATAAAGAGTTGCCTGAACGACCTGGTTGTATAAAAAATAACCAGTCGGATTTAAGTTTAGAATATTGAAAGAAAGGTTTGGGTTAGCTTTTACGTGTTCAGCCAGTTTTTCCGAAATTTCCCGAATGGCTGAAATCTCAATTGTTTTGTCTTCGGCTGCCTGTTTATAGACATATTGTACCGTCTCAAAGGCTTCTCTATATATATTTGAAAACGAATTCTTGTTTTTTGTAACCTGTTCATAAATGTTTCTCAGAGGCAGATTCGGGTCCGCTTTTTCCATTTTTGGAAAAAAGGGATCGATATCCGTGTTCACTACAGGGATCGGATTTGCTTTATTTACTTCACCATCGGTCGAAACTTCTGTTATTCCAAATTTATTGAGACGTTCAATGTCGCCTTCTGAAATAATAACATTTGAATTTACAAAGATAATGTCCTTATCCAAATAGACAGGTTTATTGAAACTGGTGCCCGGTTTTAAATCTGAAACCTTAATAACTTTCATTGTATCTATCCTATTGCTTTGTCCGGATCCGGATAATTTTCATTTTTATGGTTCTCTAACTGAAAAATAAAGCTAAAAATCCCAGCGACAGCCAAATACAAATTTTCCGGGATCTCTGTACCTAATGGCAAACTGGACATACTAGCTGCCAGTTTTTCATCTTTAATTATCGGTATTTTTTCTTTTTGGGCAATCTCTATTATTCTTTGGCCTATAAATCCTGAACCACTGGCTATAATGACCGGAGCTTTATCTTTTTCGGGTAAAAATCTGAGAGCAATTCCTATCATTGTTTAACCTATCCAGACTGCATGTCCCCTGGTTTCTGATTCCGGGACGAATGTGATACACAGCTCTTTGGCATATATTCCATTTTTTTGCAGAATCTCCAGTAAAGTGCTCCTGTTTTCCAGTGCTAAACTGTATGTATTCTGACTTTCGAAAACAGATTGAATCGTTAAATCCGAAAGGTCTTCCAGGCTCCATGCCAGACTAAAAGACATTTTACTCAACGCCTTTGACTGCACAATCAGATAAAAGACCTTCCGGTCTTTCCCCCGGCCATAGTATCCACTTGCGTCGGAATCAGGAAATTGCCAGTAAAAAAAAGGGGTATCCTTTACCCACTCTAATTCAGGAAAATAGGTCTGTAACACTGAAAACAGGTTTTCTTCCTTTTTCGTTGTCTGTCCTAGTGAGAATTTTTCAACCAGGTCGAGAGGAGAATTTGAAAAATTTTTTGTTAGCGGCTTTGTGACTGCCTGCTCCGCTACATTCCGTGCTTCCCGGAATGATCTATTCTGAATTTCCAGAGAGAACTGTCCATCATTCCGGAGAATCCGGAGCAAAAGTTCTTCTCCTGGAAACAAAATACTATTTGATTTAACTTTCCAGGTTTTTCCCTGAATGGAGATCATAAAATAATTCAAATCTTTCAGGTTAGAAAGAACCTTTGCATTTACTTCGCCAGAAAGTGAAATCTCTTTAAAAAAGTTGGCATCGCTGATGCTGATTGCATTGGCAGGCCGGCTTACCGGGTTAATATTAAATCCCATGATCCATTTTTGGATTCTTTATTAAAAAAGATTTCCTGTGTATTTTTGAATAGCCGGAGGTTTCGATTTCTTTCAGATGCTTTTTTGTTCCATATCCTTTGTGCGAACTGAAATCATAATTTGGAAACTTTGGATTTAGACTGGTCATGAAGGAGTCTCTTTTGACCTTCGCAATTATCGAGGCTGAAGCTATCGATGCTACTTTAGTATCTCCTTTTATAATTGATTGGTATTTCCATTTTGGATTAAATTTCGAGAAATTATAGTTCCCGTCTATCAGAAGGAAGGGGGCTTTTAATTTTGATCTGGAAACCATTTTATCGATTCCATAAAAAATAGAATATGTAAGTCCAAATTGATCAATAAAATTATTAGAGACGAACTGGTGAAAGACGCCGCTTGCGTGTGAATGAATTTCCGGGTATAATCTTTCCCGGGTCTTGGCTGTTAGTTTTTTTGAGTCATTCAGTTCAGTTAGAATTGTTCCAGAGAAGATATTTCCGAGGGCTTCTCTGGAATAGTAAACCATTGATAGGGAAAGTGGACCTGCCAGAGGCCCTCTACCGGCCTCATCGACTCCACATATCTCTTTGTCCGGATCGAAATTTAATTCTTCGGTGAGAAACTTTGAGTTATTTGAATTTAAATCAGGCTGGATTTGCAGCAGTCTCCGTAGGGGCAATAACCTCAGCATCTTTTTGTTTTTTACGTTCTGCTTGAACTATGGCCTGCCCTCCCCTCATTTCTTTGATACGGGACGATTTTCCGGATTTTTCTCTCAGATAAAATAGTTTAGCTCTTCTGACTTTTCCTTTTCTGACCAGTTCTATTTTTGAAATTTTAGGAGAATAAAAAGGAAAAATTCTTTCAACCCCAACATCATATGAAATCCTTCTAACAGTGAAAGATTTAGAACTGAGTTTGTTTTTTATTGAAATTACAACCCCTTCATAAACCTGGACCCTTTCTTTTCCGGATTCGATAATTCGATAATGAACCTTGATTGTGTCGCCGACATCGAATCCCATTTTTTTGGTTCCTATATCAGCTTTAATTGAGTTAATGAGAACTTCATTCATAGTAACTATACCTTATAATTTTATTCAGGAATTTGTGTTTTCCTGTTTTTTTCATTCCATTTTTTAATTTCAGAGTGATTTCCGCTACGCAATACTTCCGGAACGATCCAGCCATTGTAACTTTCTGGCTTAGTATACTGTGGATATTCCAAAACACCTTCCACATTATGGGATTCATCGGAAAGGCTATCGCTTCCGCCACCCATAAAACCCGGTATCAGCCTGATCACTGAATCAGCTATACATAGTGCAGGCAAATCACCTGAGGACAATACAAAGTTCCCAATGCTTACTTCCCTGTCAACAAGGTATTCCCGGACCCGATGATCAACACCTTCATAATACCCCGAAATGATAGTTATATTGTTTCCTGAATTTTTAAATTCAGTTGCCAGTCCCTGGGTGTATATTTCACCGGCAGGAGATGTTAATAGAACCATCCCCTTTTCTTCGCCAATTGACTTCAGGGCTCTGTCAATCGGTGCGACTTTCAGGAGCATTCCCGGTCCGCCTCCATACACGGTGTCGTCTACTCTTCCGAATTTATCTTCCGAAAAATCTCTCAGGTTTATGATTTTAATTTCAAATATTTTGTTATCAAGTGCCTTTCGGGGAAGGCCTGATTCAAAATAGGAGCGTATCTTTTCAGGGAAAAGAGTCAGAAAATTAATCAACAATCCAGGACTCCCAGTCAAAGATCTCAATGGTTTTCAAATCGGGATTGATTTCTCCAACAAATTTTCCCATGAATGGAACGAGGATTTCATTTGTTCCATCGGAGAACTGCAGGATTTCATGTGCAGGATTATCAAGTATTCCTGTAATCTGAAATTCGGATAAATCTTTTGTTCCGGAAACCGGCCTTAAGCCAATTAATTCAAAATGATAGAATTCATGATCGTTTTTTTTGGGTGGAAGGTCAGCTTTTCGAATAAGTATAATATTTCCGCATAGAACTGAGATTTGTTCATAAGTAGAAATATTTTCAAATCCGATGAGGTAGTCTGTTTTTCTTTTTACAACTTTTACGAGTTTATGCTGACAGGAATTGTGATTGTCTGAAACGGATACTAAACAGGGAATTTTGAGACTTGAAAGCGTGTCACCTGCACCTGATGCTTTAGCCAGACCTTTCAGTCCAAAAGGTTTGTAAATTCT
Source organism: Leptospira sp. (assembly GCA_021413405.1). GTDB lineage: Bacteria > Spirochaetota > Leptospiria > Leptospirales > Leptospiraceae > JAIOQL01. Next base: position 17,693 of record JAIOQL010000400.1, on the reverse strand, counting down.
TGCGATTGAAATCAGTTCTTCAATCAATAATTTCTAAGGTGTAATTTCTACCCGCTTTGCTGGAAGCTGCACTCAAAAGAGTTCTGAGTGATTTTGCAATTCTTCCGTTTTTACCGATAACTTTCCCGATGTCTTCCGGAGCAACTCTGAGTTCCAAAACGTATTCCTCATCACCAGGGACTTCGTTTATGCTTACATCGTCCGGTTTATCCACCAAGAAGGAAACTACATACTTTATTAAACCATCAGGGCTCATTTGCTTGCGGAGGCCGTATATTTTTTCCAGACGCCTGATTTCTTCAGTAGATCCCGTACAGTGTTAGTAGGTTGGGCACCCTTCTTCAGCCAGCCGATGATTTCATCGTCTTTCACAACAACCTGATTTGTTTTTGAAATTGGATGATATTGTCCGAGTATGTCTATGAATTTACCGTCTCTTGGAGAACGGTGATCGGCAGCTACGATGCGGTAATGGGGCTCGTTTTTAGTTCCGATTCTTTGTAATCTGATTTTTACCAAAATATGTTCCTTTTTGTATCTTAAACCAATGAATTATTACTTGTCATGAAGTCAACGCTTTTAATCTACGCGCACTTTCATTTGGATTTCCACCTTTAAAAAGGGCTGATCCCACAACACATATCCCGACACCTGCTTTTTGCAATTCTTTGATATTGTCCGGGTTCACCCCGCCATCCACTTCAAGCTCCACATCGAAGCCTTGTATCAGTTTCCGGACATTTTCAATTTTATTGATCCCGTTTTTTACAAAACTTTGTCCATAAAATCCAGGTTCCACGGTCATTACAAGAATGAGATCTACGTAAGGAATGAGTGGGACCAGGGATTCTACAGGAGTTCCAGGATTGAGTGATATTCCTGCTTTTATTCCTTGCGATTTTATTTCGTTAGCAAGCCTGATTCCAAAATTAGTAGTTTCGACATGAAAAGTAATGCAATATGGTTTAAATTGATAATACTTGGGGACTTCCAGTTCGGGGTTTTTTACCATAAGATGTACATCAAGGGGAATATCCGATAGCTTCGAGATTTCGCTGGTGAACGCTTCGCCGAAACTGATCTGTGGCACATAATTTCCATCCATGATATCCATATGGATCAGGTCTATAGCCGATTTTTCAAAACCGGGAACCGTTTCAGACAACGCTGTCAATTTTCCGGCAAGAATGGATGCGGATATTTTCATGTCAGTTAGAGCTCACTTTCGAATTTAAAGGATTTTTCAGCATCGCCATTTTCACGTAGTATTGAGACCCGTACATCCCCGGTTCTATAGAAAACGAGATTGAGATCTTCATTTTCCTTGTATGAAGTATCTTTCTGGAGTAAAACAGGTTTTCTTCCTTCTCCTGAAATTTTTTCCAGGGTTATTTTATATTTTTGCGATGAATCCGGTTTATACGAAATTTTTTCGTAACCACTCTCTGCTCTCCTTAAAACAGGATAATACCGAACCTTTATTTCGAAAACCCCTTCCGGATTTTTAACCGCAGATTCAACAAGTCCGTTTTCATGTCTGAACTTTGAAGCAATAATTTCTCTGACTTTCCACGGTAAACCACGCTGATTCAATTCTTCGGTAACAAGTGGAAGCGGAAGATTTTTCCATGATTCCGGATTCACCTCTGTAGCAGATTTTTCTTCAGTAACAAGAAGATAAACTTTTTCTCTTGTCGTAATGTCCTTCCCGGCCTCTGGAATCTGATCGATCACAGTATCCGGTGATTGTCCTGGTTCAGCTTTTACATAGGTGATTCCACCTATCTGGAGATTTACGTATGTTTCACCAGAAAGTAACTTTTCCAGAATCGATTTTGCGTTGGAAAGTGCCTGGCCTTTCAGATCCGGTACTTTTACTCTATCTATCCCGGTGTTAACTGTTAAATAAATTTTGCTTCCTTCTTCCACCGATTTTCCAGGAGTTATAGATTGGTAAAGAATTTCTCCATCGTTCTTGTCTGGAAACCGCTTATTGTCAATCTTGACTTTCATGCGGAGCCTCATGAGTTCATTGTGAACTTCAATGTAATTTTTCCCGATGAGATCGGGCATTATTATTTTGGATGGATTTTTTGTTCGAAGAAGGACTACGAGGAAAGCCCCCAAAAAAAACACTGTAATTCCGGTAGCAATGAAAATGACATAGCCGAGATACGGCATTATCCTGGTTTGTTTCAGCAATTCTTTCAAGAAAGTAGTTCTCCTGTAGTTGGTTTGTAGCCGTTAATAAAATCCGCTACCGGCATCTGATTTTTATTTTCAGGCTGTAATTTCTCCAGATAGAGCAAGGTACCCTCACCACATTCTACAAAGAGGGTCTTCCTGTCTACAAGGTTCAATCTGCCATAAACATTATCCTTTCCTGAAGTTTCGTTTTTTAAAGACGAGGAATGAATTAATAATTTCTTCCCGCGAAATAAAGCATATGGGGTATTGTCCGGACTGAACGCCCGGATCCGGTTATGCAGATCGGTAGCGGAGTAACCGAATTCAAGTTTCCGATCCGCCGGTGTGATTTTTTTGCAATAGGATGCCTTCGAATGATCCTGTGGGATGGACGTAAATTTTTCCCGGGATGGATTCTTTATGAGCATTAATATTTCTTCTGTTCCAGCTTCCGTTAATTTTTGAAGTAATGTTCTGGAATTATCGTCAGGTGAGATTCTAATTTCTTTTTGTGAAATTATATTTCCCGCATCAAGTTCTTTGGCGATGTATTGAATTGTGACGCCAGTTATGGTGAATCCCTGAAGTATCGCTGATTGGACTGGCGATGCACCCCGCAGTTTTGGCAGAAGACTGCCGTGAAGGTTTATCGTTCCAAGCGGAGGTTTGTTGAAAATTTCTTCCGGTATAATTGAGCCGAACGCGAAAACGACATTGAGATCAGTTGCAAAAGTAGTGATTTCTTTAACGGCCGCCTCTGATTTTACCTGTTCATATTGCAGTATAGGAATATTCAAATCTATTGCCGCTTTTTTAACCGGCGTCGGTAATAATTCTTTTTTTCGTCCGGCAGGCCGGTCCGGATTTGACACTGCAAATGAAATTTCATGACCGGCTGCATGTAGTTTCCGCAAAAGAAAAGCCGAGTGTTCGGGTGTTCCAAAAAATCCTAGTTTCATATCAGACAAGCTCTATAGGGTCAAAATCGATTTCAAGATAAACACTTGCGGGCAATGAAATTGTTTTAATTTTCTCGCTAATAATGGTTTTGATCCTTGCAGGAGATTTTGTTTTGATGAGGATATGATTCCTGTAGTTCGAATCAATTTTATAGAATGGACAGGGAGCCGGACCCAATACTACTGTTGCAGGATCCGGTGCCTCCTTTAAAGCCTTATCCAGTTCGGACTTGACGATACCAATCATCTCAAGAGACTTGTCCTCTTTTTTTGATCGGACTAATAGCCTCGCAAGTCTACAGAAGGGCGGATAATAAGAGTCTTCTCTGACTTTTATCTCATTGTAAAAAAATTCCTCGTAGTTTTGATTCTTTGCCATTTGAATTACCGGATGATTCATATTAGAAGTTTCGATAATCACTTCTCCGGGAAGATCTGATCGCCCTGCTCTGCCGGCAACCTGTGTAAGCAATGAATAGACACGTTCAGTTGACCGGAAATCCGGAAGACCCAGTCCCGCAGCCGCGTTTATTATTCCGACAAGCGTAACTCTTGATGCATCGAGGCCTTTTGCTATCATTTGTGTTCCGGTAAGAATGTCGATTTTGTTCTCAAGAAGTCTTCCAATGACATCCGTGATAACCTGTTTATTTCTCGTAGCATCCTGATCAAGTCGCTCTATGACTTTTCCTTTGAATTTTTCCAGAAGATATTCTTCAAGCCTTTGCGTTCCAGTTCCGATGAGTTCTGCCGGCTCTCCATATTTTTGTTCCAGATTGTTAAGCGTTTCTGAGTGGCCGCATAAATGACAGATTGCTTTTCCTTTTTTATGAAAGCATAAATTGCTCGAACAATTTGGACACTCAGCAAATTTTTTCTGACCCCTGAAATAAATGAGCGGGCTGTGTCCCCTTCTATTCAGAAGGATTATCACCTGTTCGTTTCTATCGAGTCGCTGCTTTATCTGGAAAAGAAGCTCCTGGCCGATAATTTCCTTTTCATTTTCATAAATTCGTACACTGGATAATTTTGCAGAATTCGCTCTTTTTTTTAATACATTCAGTTTTATATTTCCTTTTTTTGCATGAAAAAAAAGTTCCAGTGTTGGTGTTGCACTTCCCATTACCAGGACAGAATTATTGGTTTTTGACCTCTGCATCGCAATCTGTCTTGTGTGGTAACGTGGTGTTGAGTGCTCTTTATAAGATTGATCATGCTCTTCATCAATGATTATTAGCCCCAGATTTTTTACAGGCGCAAATATTGCACTCCTGGTACCGACAACTATGCGCTTTTTTCCATTAAATAATTGCATGTAGGCACTGAAGCGTTCAGAAACTTTGAGAGCGGAATGTAAAAGGGCAAGTTGTTTTCCGAAAATAAGCTCCAGACGTCGAAGGGTTTGAACGGTTAAGCTTATTTCAGGAACAAGGAATATAGCGCTCTTGTCCGTTTTACTCAGAATTTCATTCATCAAATGAATATAAATTTCAGTCTTACCGCTTCCGGTTATTCCATAAATGAGATGAGTTGCTTCTTTACCAAGATCGGCTTTAATATTTTCGAAAGCTACTGATTGCTCTTCATTCAAAGTAAGAAGATCTTTATTCGCCGGTACATCAAGCGTCATCTCCTGTTTGTTGCGTCTTCCGGCAGGAATCATCTTGAATAGCGCCTCACCATAAGATGAGAGATAATAATCTTTCATCCACCTCGCTAGTTGAATCTGTTCGTCATTTATTACCCTCTGTTTATCGATCCGGCGGAGAATTTTTTTAGTAGTATACGCGGGACCATTTTGCGAAATGTCGATTACGATCCCATCCGTCTTTTTATTGCGCAATGGTACTTCTACGCGCATTCCAATCGTCAAGGCATCCATTTCTTGAGGGATTTCATACGTTAGGGTATCAGTCCCAAATGGAATATTGAGCGCGATCTCAGCGTAACTTATCAAAAGATTGAAACTATGCTCTCTTTGAAAATTTGCAGCTCAGCAAGAATTGTCTTTTTTAATTCTGATTCTTCCGATTTGGCTGTTTTGTATTCCGTAGAATCAGGGTTTTTTTCAAATTTTTGCCGCTTTGCTTCAAGTTGAAGCACCGCCTCGGGTGATCGCAGTACAATCATTGGAATCTGTTTTCCGTTAATTTCAAAATAATTTAATTTCCCCGTCATCTTCTTCGCTTCATCAATACCAAATGTCAAAATTGCGGAATTCCCGAGCATGATGATTGCTTTGATATCTTCAGGAGTTACAGTTTCATTGATTTGGGACTTGCAGTTTTCGGTTCTTCGGCTCCAGTCGGTGTCTTCCGACTTATCAGGGTTGAAAATGCAACCAGGGTATTCCTGGTAAAAAAATTCAAGATGTGAAAATCCAAAAGATTTTTCAATCATCCTTCCAAAAAGATCTTCAGCTTCCTTCGTTCGGAAAATCTGTAAATTATTTTTCTTTGAAAATGGTTTATGATTCTTTCTATGCTCCCCGGTATAATGCAGAACCAAAACCGGTTTTCTTCCCCGCCTGATAAAAGTTCTGATACCCGAAATTCGCTCCGGGCAAAGTTTACAAATGAAATTTCTTTCCGATTTTTCGGGTGTACCTTTCAGAATAATTCCGGGTTGCAGGTGTATCGCCGGTTTGTTTTCTTCCCATATAAATTTTATTTCTTCCGGATCTTTTTCATTTTTAAAATGATTAACTGGAATCTTTTCATTCCTGATCAGATAAACTGTATCTTTAATGATCGCAATTAAATTTTCTAATTTTTCCGCGTTTTTCATATTATTCGGAGAGATTTTCAATCTGGATATTGAGTGATTTTATTTTCCTGTAGAGATGTGTTCTTTCGATTCCAAGAATTTTAGATGTCTTGCTTACATTTCCTTCGTTTAATTGCAATGCTTTCACAATATATTGCCTTTCAAATTCTTCCTTGGCCTTTTTCAGATCTCCCTGTTCAAAAATTTCGACCGCCTTTCTGAACCCGCTCAATGCTTCCCGTACATCCTTTGCTGAGATGGTGTCGCCAACGGTCATAATGCAAAGTCTTTCCACAACGTTTTTTAATTCCCTGACATTTCCCGGCCAGAAATGATTAACAAGCAGATTCGTTGCCTCAATTTCCATTTTTTTCGGTGGAACTCCATTTTGATCAAACCAGAGATGGATATGAAAATCTACGAGGACCGGTATATCTGATTTTCTTTCCCGCAACGGAGGAATCGTAATCGGAATCACATTTAAACGGTAATACAGATCTTCTCTGAATTTCCCTTCCCTGATCGCATCTTCGATTGGTATATTTGTTGCTGCGATTACGCGAACGTCAACTTCGATTGTTTCCGTGCTGCCTAATTTTTCAAATCTTTGCTCCTGGAGTACTCTTAATACTTTTGCCTGCGTTGAAAGTGACATGTCGCATATCTCATCCAGGAAAAGTGTACCGTTATCGGCTGCTTCAAATTTTCCTATCCGTTTTTCCTTTGCTCCTGTAAATGCACCTTTTTCATATCCAAATAATTCGGATTCAATGAGTTCTTCCGGAATGGCTGCGCAATTTAATTCAATATACGGCTGTTCTTTCCGCTTTGAATTCAGGAAAATGGATCTGGCAACAAGTTCCTTTCCGGTTCCATTTTCTCCATATATAAAGACCCGTGCGTTAGTCGATGCCGCCTGGGAAATTGCAAATTTTACTTTCTTGATTGCATTCGATTCCCCTATTATCTCGTCATATTCCAGTTTGACTTCAGGGATATCCTGTTCAGCCTCCTTCCGGAGAGCCGCGTGAATTGTTTCGAGAACCTTTACTATTGATAAAGGTTTTTCCAGGAAATCCACGGCTCCTTTTTTCGTAGCCGAAACCGCGATCTCGATTGTCCCGTGACCTGAAATCATGATTACCGGGAGCATCGGGTAGATTTTTTTGCATTCATCAAGGATCTCTATTCCATCATCTTTTCCCAACCATACATCAAGGAGAAGCAACGACGGTCTTTCTTTTGCCAGGCTTTTCAGGAGGGATTTTCTGTTCCCAAAATCTTCCACTTCGAATTTCTCGTCTTCAAGGATGTTCCGGAGAGACTTTCTAATCTCAATTTCATCATCAACTACATATATTTTCATTTCAGGAATTAGTCTCTATAGGAAGTTCTATCCGGAAACAGCAACCTCCAAGGTGTGATTTTTCGATGGAAATGTGACCATGATGATCGAGAACAGTCTTTTCAACAATCGTTAGTCCAATCCCAGTGCCATGCTCTTCTTTTGTTGAAAAATATGGCTCAAATATTTTGGATTGCATATCTCCGGAAAGTCCGGGACCGTTATCTTCGATAAGAAGTACAACAAATTTTCTGACAATTTTTCTTTCCATTTTTGTTGTAATAACAATTAATCCTGTATTTTCTTTGCCGGAAATCTCTTCATTATTCTTTTCAATTGCTTCGATTGCATTCTTTATTAAATTGTTTACCACACCGAGAAAGAGCCGTTTATCAAGGAACAACTCCGGAAGCGTTTTGGATAGCTTTGTTTCAAATCTGACGTTTGTCGATCCTCTGAAAAGCTGGATGGATTCCTCAACTATCGGATTCAATTTTTGATTTATCAAAATTGGATTTGGCATTCTCGCGAATTCTGAAAATTCTTTTACAAGATGTTCCAATACCCGGACCTGACCGATGATCGTATCAGTTCCGTTTCTTACAACTTCTTCGAAATTATTTTTCTCTGGAGATTCCAGTCTCTTCCGGATTCTCTCTGCTGATAATTGGATTGGAGTCAGGGGATTTTTTATTTCATGTGCCATTCGCTGGGCGACTTCCTTCCATGCTGCAATTCTCTGTGTATGCATCAGTTCTTCGTTCTTCGATTTCAGATCTTTTGTCATCTGATTAAACGAATCGATCAGAATACCCATTTCACCTTCTTCTTTCAGACTCAGTTTTACATCCGTATCCCCCAGAGAAATTCTTTGAGTAGCGGTGGCAAGCTGCACAATGGGTCTTGAAATCCGCCTTGCCATGATCAGGGAAAGTAAAATTGAAAGCCCGAACATGGTTACTGAAAATAAACCAAGTGCAAGCCTGAGTGCAAACGGAACCCTCTCTTTCCATAAATCAAAAGTGTTATAGGAACTTTCTGTATTCACAATATTGAAAATATTTTCTTCGTTACCTGAATGAATTCTTTTTCCGAGTAAAATGCTTTTTGATTCGCTCAGCTGAATCTTTATCACGAAGAAACACTTATCCTTGCGGTATAGAGTAAAATTTTCAAACGGCTCCTCTTTTTTTTTCTTGAAATTCGATTTGCTCAAGCTTGTAAAAAGTGAAAGATTCTCAGTTACAATTAAATTGTTTTTTATGATACCTATGTAGTATTTTTCCGGATCAAGAAGACGCAATTCGATTGCCCTGGAAAGAATGGTCTCATCGTTCGCAGAAATTCCGGATAAGCCCGAAAATAGTTTTTTCCCTTTCTCGAAAAGTGTGTTCCTGTCTTCTGCCTCAAGGAGCCTTACATTATGCCTCGAAGATTTTAATGCTTCAGATATGTCAATCCGGTAAAAACTTTCTACCATTTTGCCAACAAAATTCGAAGAAAATAAGAAAATAGGAATGGAAGGAAGCATCGAAACAAAAACAAAAGCCAGAGTCAATCTGTACCTGAGTGAACTCCTGACTTTACCAGTTTCTTTTATTCTTTTGTTTCTATAAATATAAGATGCAACGAGTGATAATGAGAAGATCGGAATCAGGAAATATATATAACCGAATATCCTGTCAACGAAGTCTATTTCAGTTTTTTCCTCAAATGCCAACAGTTCAGCAAGCATTACGGAAATTAATGTACTCAATAAAAATATGTATAAATCTTTCAGATAATACTGCAATTCTCCTTTCAGATTTATTTTTTCGAAAAATCGGGTTGATTTAAACAATGAAATCATTTTTTATCAGTTCTTCCAGGGCTTTTACTGCTTCTTCTTCTTTTTCCCCCATTGCCCTGATTGTAAATTCCATTCCAGGTGATAATGCGAGCATCATAAGACCCATAATACTTTTCCCGTTGACTTCGACATCGTCTCTCAATACGAATATTTCGCAAGGGAATTTGGCTGCAAGTTTCACAAAGACCGATGCAGGACGTGCATGCAGTCCATGCCCGGTATTATTTATTGATATTCGGATTTCTTTCAATGTGATTCTGATCTATATACTGGGAAAGCTTTCTGTTGAATTCCTGAGCACCGAATTTTCCCATTTTCTTTAATCTTTGATTCATCGCTGCGGTTTCAACGATAATTGGAATATTCCGTCCCGGTTTTATTGGGATTCTCAGGAATGGGATTTTTACGGCCAGGATCTCTTCGCTTTCTTCTTCAAGACCAGTCCTGTCATAATCCAGTTCCTCTTCCCACTCGTGCAAGTTTATAATGAGCTCGATCAGTTTGTGATCACGGACACTTCCCACCCCGAATATTTCCTTAATGTTTATTATGCCAAGGCCACGAATCTCCATATGATGGCGCAGAAGATCAGAACACGTACCAATAAGGTAACTTTCAGAAAATCTTCGGATTTCTACCATGTCGTCAGCTACAAGCCGGTGACCACGTTCAATCAGTTCAAGAGCAGTTTCACTTTTTCCAACTCCACTTTTCCCGGAGAGCAAAATTCCTATCCCGAAAACTTCAATCAGTACTCCATGTCGCATTGTTCTTGGAGCGAGACTTCTGTCCAGGATCTGCGAAATCAAGGTGATAAATTTATGAGTGGAAACATTACTGACGAAAATCGGCACGTCATTCTGATCAGCTTTGGCTATAAAGGGAGCTGGAGGAGGATTTCCATGGGTAAAAATAATACAGTGCACCTGGTAAGAATAAAACTGTTCTGCAATTGCCGCAGCCTTTTCTTCTCCGAGCGAATTCAAATATGCCCATTCTCCTTTCCCGAAAATTTGGATCCTATCAAATGCAAAATAGTCAAAAAATCCGGTTAAAGACAGACCGGGGCGGTTGATTTCGGAATTGGTTATTTTTTTCCCAAGACCTTTTGCTCCACCGATCAGAGAGAGTTGCAACTCTGCATGTTCAGTGACTATGCTTTCAACAGTAATTCCGATAACTGACATCAGGATGCCTTCAGTGTATTAATCTTTTTTCTTCTGCTCGAAGGAAGTATCTTTAATACTTTTCTGTATTTTGCAACTGTTCTGCGTGCTATTTCAATTCCTTTCTTATTCATTATTTCAACGATATCCTGATCGGAAAGTGGATTGTCTTCCGGTTCATCTTTGACCAGGTTTTTAATTATATCATGAATTTTCTTTGATGATTCCTTTCCCCCTTCTGTTGATTTGACGCCGGAAGAGAAAAACCATTTGAGTTCAAATACTCCCCAGGAGGTCTGAACATATTTGCTTGTAGTGATTCTTGAAATTGTAGATTCATGCATGCTTAACTTTTCAGCCACATCTTTTAGAGTTAGCGGTCGTACGAAATTTATTCCATTTCGGAAGAATTCTATCTGAAAATCAATAATGGTACTCACGACCCGATACAAAGTCTGGCGTCTCTGGTTGATTGATTTTATCAGCCATTGAGCAGAATTCATTTTTGTTGAAATATATTCCTTTTCTTCGGGGCTTGCTTTTCCGAGCATAGCTTCCTTGTATTTTGTATTCACTGTCAATTTTGGAAGCCATTCATCGTTTATCTGTACAGAAAATTCTCCGTCAGTGTTTGCAATGATCACATCCGGTACAATGTAATCTGTTTTCTTGGAAGCATAAAGAGTGGCAGGGTAAGGTTCCAGTTTCTTTATGATTTTTGCAAGATCCTCAACATTTTCTTCCGAAAGCTTCATTGATTTGCTTATCTTTTTGTAATCCAGCCGTTCCAGGTCAAGAAAGTGGTTTTCGATCAGGTTATATAAATTATGGTCGTCCGGCCGCAGCACTTTTGACTGGATGAGAAGTGTCTCCTGTATATCCTTTGCTCCTATTCCGATTGGATCAAGCAGTTGAATCTGATCCAGAACCTTTTTTGCTTTCCTCAGATTCAGATTCATTTCCTTGCATAATTCTTCAGGCGAAGTGGTGATAAAGCCCTTTTCGTTGATCATTGAAATCATGATCTCCCCGATATACACTTCGTCATCGCTTAAATCCAGAAGTTTCAACTGCCAGAGAAGGTGTTCGGACAACGTTTCCCTGATCGGCGACGCTTCAATCATTTTCTGATTTTTATCGGAAGCTTCGCTGTTCAGATATCGGGGTCCGTCAATCGTATAAGAATCCTGCCAGGATATATCCTGACTTTTAAGATGATTATCTTTTTCTATTTTTCTTGTTTCACCAATTGAATACAGTTCCGGAGTTTTTGCTTTTTCGGTACCGGCAACTTCTTCCAGGAGCGGATTTTCGATCAGTTCCGCCTGGATTTTGTCAGAAAGCTCCAAAGTAGAAAGAGGTAAAAGCTCTATCGATTGACGCAGGTCATGCGTCATAATGAGCCGTTGCGTCTGTTTCTGGACTAATTGGTGACCGATTGCCATGGCTACAGTGTAAAATCCTCGCCCAGATAAATTCGTCTGGTTTCCGGATCATTGATCAGGTCTGATGCACTTCCAGAAATTAATATCCGTCCACTATACATTATGTAAGCCCGGTCGGTGATTTTCAACGTTTCGCGAACATTATGATCTGTAATCAAAATCCCAAGACCCCTTTCGCGCAGACTTTTAATGACATTCTGGATATCCTTAACCGCGATCGGATCAACACCAGCAAACGGTTCGTCGAGTAAAATGAAATCAGGTTTTGTCGCCAGAGCCCTTGCAATTTCGCATCGCCTCCTCTCCCCTCCGGAAAGGGTGTACCCCTTTTGATTTGCAACCCTCATAATCTGGAGTTCAATCAGAAGTTCATCTCTTCTCTTTACAATTTCTTCTCTCGGAAGTTTTAATGTTTCAAGAACTGCCTCAACGTTTTCCGCAACTGTCAGTTTCCTGAAAATTGAAGCTTCCTGTGCAAGATAACCAATTCCCTTTCTGGCCCGGATATACATAGGAGCGTCCGTAACGTCTTCGTCGTCAATAAAGACTTTTCCGGAATCAGGCCGAACAAATCCTACAGACATATAAAAGGATGTTGTTTTTCCGGCTCCGTTTGGTCCCAAAAGTCCAACAATTTCTCCCTGGGTAATATCGAAACTGACTCCATCTACAACTTTTCTTTTGCTGTAGACTTTGACAAGTTCCTCCATCCGGAAAGTTTTTTGGTTACTCTGCATTTTTCCTTTTTTCCCGGGATGAATCTATATTGAGCCCATCAGTTAGTATAACTTTATTCTCTCTTGGGTAAATAATAATCTTCCCGCATTTTAAAATTTTTCCGTCTTTATCGAGGGTTGGATTGCCTTCCAGGTAAATTCGTTCCTCTTCCTCTACATAAGTTGCAAATTCACCTCTTGCAACAGAATCTTCTGTTTCAATTGAAACGTTTCCTCTTGCTACAATTTCTTTTTTATCCATGAAACGTTCTATTTCTACAGCCTTTAGAGTTGAACTTACCTCTTTTGATTTCTCATTCAGAAATTCCACTTTCGGATCCTCTGTCAGGTGTGTGTAATTTTGTTCTTTATCATATTCAAGTAGATTGCCATAGAGAATTACATTATTCTCGAAATCTTTCATTACTACCGATTCTTTTGCCTCGACGTTCTGAAAATCCTTGCCGAATCCTTTGATGTACGCTGCAGTAAATTCAGCATCATCCCGTTTCAGATTTGCATTTCCATACACGCCTATGTATTTTTCTCCCGTCGAATGATAAAGAATCTTGTCACCGAGAAATACACTGGTTTTCTTTATCTTCTCTTCTTCCGGCCCGGAATCCGGTTTTGAATCTTTTTGGCCGGAGATAGCAGTGTCATTTTCATTGACGCCAGCCGTCTTCTTCACTTCTTCATTTTTGTCGGAAACTTTCTTTCTTTTTTTCTCAAGCGAATTATAATACATAACTGCATTGTTTTCGAGCACAACATCTTTACTTTCACTATTGTAATATAAAATATCGCCGGTTAAAAATCTGTTTTTCCCGAAGATATAGGGATAATTTTCCATATTAATCCGGTCTTCTTTTTCGAGGTAGACAGCGGAATCTCCAATCACGAGGAATTCCTTGTTATCTATTATCACCCCTTTTTCAAAAACCGTTTTCAGCTCGCCGAGATATCTGATGATATTTGGCGCCGTTATTTTTGTGATCTGGTTTTCTTTATTTCTATGAGTAAGAATTGGGCGTTCCCGGAGTATGATTGTTTCTTTAAATTTGTCATATACGCCTTTCCCGGAACGGAGAACTATTCTGTTTTCCACATCGTCAACACGCACTCCGGATTTCAGATTCCCCTGGATTGCATCTTCACCGATAATTTCTATGGAAGCGGCTGATAGTTTTATTTTATCGTGCAGAATCCAGGCTCCGCCTCCTAACGTATATACTGTTGATTTGGCACCAAGAATTTCACGCTCTTCCTGTATCAATTCATTGCCGCCCCATGAAGTCGCGATAGACTTCTTTGGGTTTTTCTTTGAAGCTTTCTCCTCCATGAATGCGAGGGGTTCTTTTTTCAAATTTTTTTCATTAATTTCTGAAGGGGAATTGAGTAGAGGTGGTCGGACAGTTCCCGAAATATTATTGCAGAGGAAAAGGAAAAATGAGAATACAACCCGAAGGCTAAATGGATTCATTACTAGTCTTTCTTAAATGGATTCCCACCGCCTCGGGTAACGGCAGTCGGCTTTAATATTATTACTTTATTCAGGTCCTTGTCTGCGCGAAGTCCAATGCCTCGAATCACAGTTCCGTTTCCACTAACAATTACACTTGAATCTGTCGTAAGTTTTTTCCCATCCAGATCATAAAGTAACTCATCAGTACTTAAGGTTTTTGAATTTTCTGATTTTAAAACTATATTTCCCTTTAAGGTTAGCTTTTTTGTGGTATGATTCACTTCACCCCGGTCACCTGTAACACTTGTTTTCAACCTTCCGTTTTCATACTGGTCAAAGAGGATATTATAGAAAATGGTTTTATTTTCAAGCAGGTAAACGAACGATTCCTCTGATTTCAGTTTCCATAAAAGTGTACCCTTGTCATCGAATGCATTTCTCCGAAAATTTCGAATAGAAATTGTTGATCCCGATTCTCTTTCATTTTCTATTTTCATGCTTTTTTTCTGCGTGCAGGATTGGTTAAAAAACAGAATGAACAGGTAAGCAGATGCGATGATCGCTTTCAAAAATAATTTACCAGGCGATTTCTTTTTTCACAAGTCTGTCTAATTTAGAAAGACCGGAAAGAAGATCCTTTGCTTTATCAAGATAGAACTGTGTAGATGAATCACTCTTGGCATTTGGCGGATCCGGATGAACTTCCATAAATAGACCTTCGATTCCGCACGATACTGCGCCCCTCATCAGATCGGGAATAAATTCTCTCTGTCCACCGGTAATATTCCCGGCTCCTCCCGGAAGTTGAGCAGAATGAGTTCCATCAAAGACAACCGGAATATTGTAACTGTGTAGAATGGGAATTACCCGAAGATCAAAAACCAGGTTATTATATCCAAAGCTTGCACCTCGCTCTGTAATGAGGTATTTTTCAGAATGACATTCCTGGATTTTAGCCGTGATGTGTCTGCAATCAGCGGGTGCGAGAAATTGTCCCTTCTTAACGTTGACCCATTTTCCGGTTTCCGCTGCTGACGCAATAAGGTCTGTCTGCCGGCACAAAAAAGCCGGAATTTGGTAAATGTCAATCACGTCAGAAAGGGGTTTAATCTGTGATGTCTCATGTATATCTGTCAGTACCGGAACCTTGTATTTATTTTTGATAAATTCCAGGTTTTTAATTCCTTCGGAAAGACCAGGGCCCCTATAGGAAGAAACAGAAGAACGGTTTGCTTTATCAAAACTACTTTTGAAAACATAGAAAATTCCAAGTTCCTTTGTAATTTCACACATTTCTGCGCATACTCTGTCAAGAAGATCCCGTGATTCCATCACACACGGACCGGCAATCAGGAAAAAGGGTTCAGTCCCTCCGATTTTTGAGCCGCCTAAAAATTCTCTGACTTCTGTTTTCTGTCCCATAAGCTACCTCGAATATTTGGATGCTGCCCTGATAAATCCTGCAAACAAAGGATGTGGAGAAAATGGCTTTGATTTAAATTCCGGGTGATACTGAACTCCCACAAACCATGGGTGATCAGGCAATTCGATAATTTCAATGAGCTTTTCATCCGGAGAAGAACCGGAAAATACCATTCCATATCTTTCCAGTGTTTCCTTATACTTCAGTGTAAATTCAAACCTGTGCCTGTGTCGTTCATTAATTTTCTCTGATTTATATTCACTATAAGCAAGAGTATTCTTTTTGATGATGCACGGATAGGAACCCAGTCTCATTGTTCCGCCCATCCGTTCAATTTCCATCTGCTCTTCGATCAGTGATATGACAGGATTTTCAGTTGACTGATTGAATTCAGTTGAATTTGCATTCTTTAAACCTGCAGCATTCCGGGAAAATTCGATCACAGCACATTGCATTCCCAGGCAGATTCCAAAAAATGGTATTTCCTTTACTCTTGCATGCTGGATTGCGACGATCTTTCCTTCAATTCCCCTCTCTCCAAATCCCCCCGGAACGAGGATTCCATTTACCGATTTGAGAGTCTCTTTTACATTTGTTTTATCAAGTTCTTCCGGATTAATCTTTAAAAATTCAACAATTACTTCATTTGCGATTCCGCCGTGTGATAGTGATTCGTAAACGGAACGATATGCATCCTGGAGGCTTATATATTTCCCTATGACTCCAATTATAACTTTCTTTTTGGAATTTGAAATCCTTTTGAGAATTTTGTCCCATTCAGAAAAGTTGAGTTTTCTCTGATCCATGCCGAGAGTTTTTAGCACTACCTCATCCAGTTTTTCTTCTTTATACATTTTTGGAATTTCATAGATTGTTGAATTGATATCGACAGCAGAAATTACATTATCCTCCTTCACATTGCAAAAAAGAGAAATTTTCGATTTCATTTCCTTGCTAAGTGGAGTGCTTATCCTGCAAACCAGAACATCTGGTTGTATCCCAAGCTGCAAGAGTTCCTTCACCGAATGTTGAGTCGGTTTTGTTTTCGCTTCTCCAGCCACAACAATAGTCGGTACCAATGTCAGATGAATAAAGATTACCTGCGAAGAACCGTGTTCATAGCGCATTTGACGGATTGCTTCGAGGAATGGAATTGACTCAATGTCGCCTACCGTACCTCCAATCTCTACAATAATAAAATCCGTTTCATTATCATTCTCGAGAGCATAAATCCTGTTCCGGATTTCATTCGTTATATGCGGAACAACCTGTACTGTCCTTCCGAGGTAATCACCTTTCCTCTCCCTTTCAATGACAGAAAAGTAGATCTGTCCCGTGGTGATCGAATTTTTTCTTGTGAGCTTGGAATTGGTAAATCTTTCATAGTAACCAAGATCCAGATCAGTTTCTGCTCCATCTTCAGTTACGTAAACTTCTCCGTGCTGGTACGGACTCATCGTTCCGGGATCGATATTAATATAAGGATCCATCTTCTGTAAAGAAACTGTGTAACCTCTTCCTTCCAGAAGCGTGCCAAGTGCGGCAACAGTTACCCCTTTCCCAAGAGAAGAACAAACACCACCGGTTATAAAAATATATTTTGCCTTAGTCAAACCTACCTGCCTTTATTTTATGAAAACGATTTGATTTTATTTATTATTGAAGTTGTAGAATTACCTTTAATGAAAGGAAGTATTTTTACTTCCCCGCCATTTTTTTTTACTACAGGATATTCCGGAAGATTCTCTATTATATAGTCACCGCCTTTCACATGAATTTCGGGTTTTATCACTGATAGAAGTTCAACGGGTGTTTCCTCGGTAAAAATAGTTACGAGGTCAACGAAAACAAGTGATGATAATATAAGTGCACGATCCTGTTCGGAATTTACAGGCCTGTCTTCACCTTTAATTTTCCGTACTGACGAATCAGAATTTAATCCGATCCATAATATATCTCCCAGATCTTTCGCCATAGATAGATATGAGACATGCCCGGGGTGAAGAATATCAAAGCATCCATTTGTAAAAATTATTTTCTTTGGACGCAAGGATTCCCTTCTTTGCCCGGATTCTCCTACGGAAATTATTTTATTTTTTATCTGTTCCAGTTGGGTATTCATTCGAACAATTTTGCCTGTTCCAGTGCGGCAGAAATCTCATCTGCACTGGCAGTTGCGGAACCGATTTTTCCAACTACCACTCCAGCAGCTGAATTTGATACAATAGCTGCTTCTATCTCGGTTAACCCGGCAACTCTAAATGCAGTATATACCGAAATTACAGTGTCACCTGCTCCTGTAACATCGAAAACTTCCTTCGCTACAGTTGGAATGTGATGGTGCCTTTTCTCTTTTGCAATATAAATACTCA
>JAIOQL010000399.1 GCA_021413405.1 Leptospira sp. | reverse complement strand
AATAAATTTTGCCTGTAGATATTTTATCCGGCTAAGCTCTTCCATCTGCTGAAATTCAAGGGCAAGATCCGCCGCATCGGCTGAAATTTTGTTAAAATTTTCCGCATCATTCAATTGCAAAAACACAATGGAAAGATTTGTGAGCAACCGGATTCTTTCTTTTTTCGAAAAAACGTCTCCGGAAATTCCGATGAGATCATCCGGAATTCCGGACGGATTTTTGAGTAACGGGATACTTAATCCGAGATAATGAGTTGCTCCCTCCCGATTATTAACAGAAAGATATTCTTCGGCAAGGTAATAGTATGACAGTCCGAGAGCCGGTTCAAAATTATACCAATCTTTGAAAAACTGCTCTTCGCAGGATTTATTCAGTTCAAATGCATCAGGTGGAATTTTAGAGTCGGCAGCGGCCCTGACCTGGCACTCCGAAATTATTTCGCTTTTCTCTCTTAGAAGGATCGAAATATATTTTTTTATCTTTTCAATTTCATTTCCTGTTTTTTCCTGTTGATCCTCGATCCCCCGGAACAGTATATTCCCGGAACGGATTAGATATTTTTTTGCTTCCTGGGGAAGCCCTCCCTTTTTAAAGAATTCAAAGGCAGAATAATACTTTTCCTGGGATTCCGGATAATTTCCTTTTAAGTATTCAACGTAGGCGAGTTCCGGGATTGTTCCATTCAGAATCCGTGTGCCCGCATTGGTCTGGATGAGATCATTGCTCTTTATGAATGCTTCTCTTCTGACGATTGCTTTTGATTGGAGAGTGAATTCATTTTCATCCCTCAGATTAGAAATCCGGATTCCCCTGGAAAGAAGGTTGTGATATTCGGGAGGAAATGAACCCGGGAATCGGCCTTCTCCGATCACCCGCACACTATCCGGCATCAGGGAATTCCAGATAGAAAACGAGGCAAATTTCTGGATGAAATTTTTTCCTTTTCTGGAGTATTCCTTTTCTACCTTCTTCGCAAAATAGTTAGATGTCGCATAACGCCCTAATTTCTGGTGACAGATAGCAAGTGCGTTGTAAAGATTGATATTCTCTATATAATTTGAATCCTTATTCATCGTCAGCGCCTTGTTGACGAATGAAATTGATTTAGAATATTGCTCCGATTCCATCGCAGAAAGACCCGACAAGGCAAATATCAGTGCGAGCTTATTTTTCGTTTCAAGAAGGGCCTGTTTGAAAGGGCTTTTATTTTCAGGGTCATAGCCAACCTTAGCCAGGTAAGGATAATATTCATTTTTGTAGTAGATTTTTGCTGCAATATCCAGCTCTTCGATAGCCTTTGCATAGTCCGCAATATAAATGGAAGTCCGCGCAAAATTGAAATGGTAAAGAGCAGCCTGTTTGTAATTTTCGAACTGCGTTTTTTCAACAATAAACTTACTTAATTTTCCAGTCGCCTGGTAATGATCTTTTGCTCTCGGATAATTGTTTAGAAGAAAATAATTATTTGCGAGATTCAGATTAAGATCTGAAAGGATTTTTTTGTTTGGACTTTCACCAAGAAAATCCAGGATCTGACGGTAATATTCAACATTGATTTCGAAATTTTTTTCAGGAAAATATTTCAGATAGGCAGCTGCATAATATTCTCCTTCAGGAATCCCATCCGGGTTACTTTTTGCAGACTTCACAATATCAATGTACTGATACAGCCATCCGAGCAACTGGTATGCATCGGAGAATTGCGGGTCAGCAAAAATTATCCAACGCAACTCATACTCAGCTCGTTTGAAATCCTCGAGGATTGCTGATTTCCTCGACTCAGTCATCGCACCATTTTCATAATAAAAATTTTCATAAATGACTGATTTGTTAATCAGGTAGTAAGCGTAACCATAAAGCGACGCCAGGTACAGAACAGGTCGTGCACGGGGAAGGCCTTGTTTAAAATGCAGGTCTATCATTTTGAGAGCATCTGAACCAAGAATATTGAAATTCTGCAGATCTTTAAAATCGCCAAGAAATTTCAGGTTATTGAAAACCTTATTATCCGTCGCACTGGAAAGTACGTTAGTCACATTGCTTACAACTTCCGAACCCCCTTTGCCAATTGTCCCAAGGACACCTTTACTTTCGTCGGCTGCCAGCTTTCTTCCAAATTGAAAAATAGATTCGACCATTTTTCTCTGGTAGTAGATCGCATAAGTTTTATAAAGAGAATTCAGAAACAGGTTTTTCGATTTAAGAAGATACATATTTTCAGTATTGAAAAAATAATGCAATGCGGCTTCCTGAAGATTTCCTCTTTTTTCATGCTCTGCTGCCTTATTTTCATAGTACCTGAATGATTTTTCGATCTCTGCCTCCTGGAGATCAACTCCGAGTGCAGGATCATAATTCTCGAGGTAAAATCGTAACTCGTCAAATGAACCGCTCACACTTCCCATATTTTCAAAGTTTTTCGATTTGAGAAGATGGCTCTTCAGAAAAAGCGGATTGGAAACTGGAACTGCCGGAAGAAAACTATCGATCAGTTCATTGCTCTCCTGAAATTTATTATTTTCAGAAAGTGCACCGGCCTTTATAAACAGAAATAGATTATTCAGAACTCTGGATTTATCTTTCAGCTTATTTCCATCAATAATGGAATCAACCAGCTTCAATTTCTGTTCATAATTTCTTCCACCGGTGATTTTTTCTTCAATATCCAGAAGTGTGTTTCTCATTTCTTCTTTGTCCGGTGAAGCCGAATTTGCAATTTCGATATATTGATCAGGAATTACAATGGAGTCCTTATTGAAACTGAGTTTTCCAATACGGCGCTTAACGTATTGAATATCATAGTAGTCAGGATACTCCCGGATGAGAGATTCATAGTGCCTGATCGCAACCTTGTCATTTCCCTGATCCTCCTCTTCGTCTGCGATTAAATTCAGCACAGAGGCAAGCGACTGCCTCTCTGCCTTTGATGTCTTCAGAGAATTGTAATATTCCTGTAAATGAGGAACCGGGTTCTTGCTAATTCTTTTGCTTTTCAGAGAGTACGCATAGGCATATGATAACCCGAAACGCGGATCATTTCTCGTCTTATCCATTTTTTCCAGAAAATAATCCGCGTCCCTTCTTCTGCGGATCCTTTCAGCTTCTTCAACTTTTACGTTATCAACTTCTGATTCAAAGACAGGATAGAGCGGGTCATTTTCAAAAAACAAACGAACCGAGTCAAGGGCCAGCAGAAAACTCTCATAGGACTGTTTCTCGCGATACCGGAGAGCAAACTCGAATTGAGATTGAATCGTGTCTTGTCTTGGGGTTGAACCGGATATCGGAATAAAATATATATTAATGGAATTAAAAAGTGATGCTGCAAATAAGATACTCCCGCCATTAAATGTTGAAAACCTCATCCAGCTTCCCGTTCTGACTCGTGTCCTGCCGGATCGAAGTATAAAATAATGTTTTTCCATCCATGGATAGAGATGGAGAGAAATCCATAAACTTGTTATTCGTCAGCCTTTCCTGTTTTCCGGTTTGAACATCGAGCCGGTAAATTTCACCATATTCATTATCACTAAACGATAGATAGACTATGGTCTTACCGTCATAAGACCAGAAAGGGGAAGCTCCCCCGTCCCTGGTGATCTGCCTCATCTGATTTTTATTTTTCAGATCTATAATAACAAGATTCTGGATTCCAGGCGAAAATCTTTCGCTGGAAAAAACAATATACCGTCCGTCAGGCGACCATGCCGGATCCGTATCCGCATTTCTTTCTTTCTTTCCGCCGGGCTTTTTGTAATCCGGGTTGGTAAGCAATTGAAAGTCCTCACTGATGAACCGGTTGCCCCGCAAAACTTCCTGAACCCATTCTCCGGGATTCATATTCAATAGAACAATGTCCCCTTCGGAATCAAACTCTTCAGATACAAACACCAGCTTTTTTCCATCAGGACTGATTGCCGGTTTATATTCCGCGGACGGATGCCGTGTCACAGGTACTATTATCGAACTTTTCAGATCGCGAAACCAAATGTCGTAATTTCCATTCTGATCCGTTGTATAAAAAAGATAATTGCCGTCTGCTGTAGTAGAATTGTATAAATTGTTACCCCGTTGAACCGTAAGAGGAAAAGGTTTTTCATTTACGGGAGAGAAATAATTCTTAGAAATAGATGAGTAATCAAAATCGAGAGGCTTTATTTTTACTGATCTCTGGAACAAAACACAATGGGACAGGAAAATTGAAATAAACAGAATGGAAAAATAGTTTAATAAATTACGCGATTGAACCGGATATAGTCGCAAAGGCGTAATTTTAAAAACCGGATCAAGTTTGACAAATTGCTTTTCATATGATATTTTATTTTCCAGAAGTGAAAGCCCACGGGCCCACCACCCCACCCGAAACAGGGTGGGGGCGTTTTTCTCAAAATTATTTTTCTTGATTTTTAAAACTGATAATCCTGGATCCGTCACTCTTTACGCACCCATTTTCCCTTTTTTTCTTCGTAATATTCACCGGATGTTGTTTCGCGGTGAAAAGCCAGAATTAGGTTTTCTTTTAATAAAATAAGTTCCTTTTCGGAAATATTCTTTTTTTTCTCTTTTTCAATCCTGGTTGTATACACTTTCTCACGGGATTCGTTCGTGATTTTTATAATTTCTTCCACCCGAAGACTGGATTCTGGTTTTGAATATTCCTTCAGAAAAGGACTTTCTTTCACGAGCGGATTTTTTTTTACAAATC
>JAIOQL010000398.1 GCA_021413405.1 Leptospira sp. | reverse complement strand
TGCATGGATTTTCCCATTGCGTCGCCATTCATTGCCATAGTGTATCGCCTGAAATTATCGGTCGTTCCGAATTTCAGATTTCCTGTTACACAAATATCACCACCCAAGTCTGCAAATTTGTTTCTGAATTCGAAGTTCTTCTTTTGTTTAATTACAAATTCACTTTTAACATTCTCTGATTTATTCGCATTATAGAAAAGTGGCTTAGCCAAAAGAGAGGTGAGGAAATAATCACCATCCTGCTGAACTTTCAGTAGCTGAATTTCGTTCATCTTTTCTTCGATGATGCGCGCCTTTTCGGAAAGTTCATGCTCATACCGCCCAAGCTGCTTCTGATGTTCCTGTGAAAGCTCAATCACGATTTTATCTTTAATTCCTCTTTCCCGTTCCTCTCTTCGCAATCGTGGTAACTGGTAAGTATTCCTCGCAATTTTTTTCCAGATGGATTCCGGCTTCCATTCCAGGCGGGCAATCGCTTCAATTCCGTTATTGAATGTGACACCATCTATAATGAAAGGACCGTCTTTCGCGTTTGCTATTATTTTTCCGGAACTTTGTTCTATTATATTTTTTGTAGCCTTTTCAAAAGTATAAACTTTATTATTGAAGTGAGGCATATCCGAAGGAAGATTCGGATAATGAGTGATTTTTACATTGCACGGAAGACCTTTTCTGAAGTTAACAATTCCAAAAACTATTCCATACCCTGCAACAATGGAAGTCCAGTGAGGATATTTGTATCCTTCTGGAAGCAATGAATAATTGAAATGCAGTTCCCCGGTCAGAACTCCTTTTGTGGCTTCAATATTATTTTTGACAAGATTCGCAGTACAAACAGAAATCTTACTTACACGAAGAGTTTGCTCGCCTACTTTTTTAAGGAGTAGCATCATAGGAGCAATTTTAACTTTAAATGTGAAGAGTGTATCCTTCTGGTCTAATTTCCCGGAACCGGATGCAATTCCAAATTCCCAGATTGCCCGATAGTGATCATCAAATTCATTTTTAATATTATCATAAATGTAAACTTCCAGTTCATATGAATTCCAGTTTTCGTCATCATATATGTGTTTGAAAATTGAGCTTTCTCTTGAGATCCCTATTTTTGCCAGGAAATTGTTTGTGGCTTCCTCTCCCTTTTCCTGCGTGAGGTAATCCAGCGCAGTCCTAATGTAACGGGATGAACGTTCCTTCTTTGTTATCGCTTTATGGTAATCAAATGTATCAGCCATGACGTCCTTGTAATGTATTATATATCGAAGAGCAGATACGACTGAATATAGACTTAAATTGCTTTTTTTACAATTAAAAATTTAGAATTCAGATTAAAAGAGCATAAAGTGGGGTAAATTACAGAATAGTAACAAACTTATCAGGAAATAAGTTGAATTGATGTATAGCATTATGTTCCTTACTCAAATATTTCTATATCCACCTCACCTGAAAAAGAAGGATCTACTTTGATTTCACCGGAATAGATGTAGTTTAGCCCTACCTTATTTGGAACTAACGAAACCTCCCCCAGCAATTTACCCGATTTAGTATCGCGAAGACGACCCTTAATTTTGAGGTTTCCGTCCTCACTGATGTACTGCACAGGATATTTTTTATCTGATGACCAGACCGGCGATGTAACTCCACGATCCTTCTTCGGAAGGCTCACTGGAATTTTAAAAACGCGTTCTGAATTTTGGAATTTCTCCTTCACGATCAGAATGGACTCCCCAAAACCAGTCAGTGTAACAGGAAGAACCCGGTTCAGAATTTCAGATGGTTTGATTTTGAATTTTACCTTGTTGTCATTTGAATAATGATTTAATATATTCCCGTTTTCCAGTGACAGGAAATATTCAACTTCTTTTTGTGTCGCTGTATCATTGAGCTTTTGTAAATACAAATACCCAAAACTGTTCACCGGGTTATCCATTACAAAATAAATTCCCTTTTTGCGCTGGAAGGCTGTGTATTCTGTATTGATTTCAAATTTCTCGCCTTTTCCAATCTGCTTTGGCTTCCACCATTCGAGAACGGCAGAATCGCCGCTGAGAATTAGCGAATCGTCCACATCATATTCCCATTCTGAAGGAAATGCGGCACCCCAATTTACAAAAGCAAGCTCATCAGGAGGCGTTAATCCATCACCAACCATATTATTGCGGATCAGTACGAAACCGCTATCATCGGCATCCAAAGTTTCCCAGACAGGGCTTGTAATCGGATTGAATTTTACTTCTTTCTGGTGAATATAGCTTTCGTCTCCGTATGCACCGGGAATTGTAAAAGGAACTCCGTCATCTTCCCCGGCCCAGGTATCGAGTAGAATTCTGAAACCAACGGATGATTTTTTTTCGCCCTGATTTAGCGCTGATAGCGTGATTTTAAGTTTTTCAGATTCACCCGGAATTATTCTCAGAGTCAGGCTTACTGTAAGTTTTTCTTCCGGAATTTCTGCTTCGGCTGTTATTTCGGGTAACGATTGTGAACTGATAATTTTTATATTTTTCAGCAGATTGAATTTGTAATTTTTACCATTAACCCGTATGGATAAAAAAGATGACCAGAGGCCGTCAACTGCAACGTCATTTGGATGACCAAAAGTCAGATCCATTGCCTGACCTTTTCTATTTGATCCGATTGTAAAGATTCCGTTTTCAGTCAGGACTGCTTCCATTTCCCGGCCATTGATCAAACCAGCGACTTTTGCCGCTGGAAAAATTGTAGAGTGAAGCTTGTGACCAGGGTTACTGTATTCTGGAGATCTCTTCAATTTATAAAGAGAAGAGACAAACGCAGGTTGATTTTTAATTTCCATTCCGAAGTTTCTGAATAGACTATATATTTCAGATAAATCAGGATTTGGAATAATTTGAAACTTATTCCTTTCCGGAACCATGTCAGTTTTCATAATTGAAAACTCAGCCGGAATATCCTGGGTTAATCCCAGGCTGATCTCTTTTGATTCCTTCCCGTCCGCCTGAAAGCGGATTGTTTTTTCGGATGCCAGCCTAACACTGATCTTTTTACCTTTCAATGGCTGACTGCATCTGAGAGTCAAGGCAAGGGGCTTATCAAAACCTCCAATCGAATAAAGCTCCCCCTCAGGTTCAATTAATTCGAAACCACAATCATATGCTGAAATAAATTTCTCGAAAACTTTCCGGACCTTTGCAATCATCACATCTGATTTATAAATGAACGGGTTGGCATCACCGATTTTTTTGATAGAAACTGAATGCTGAAGCATTGCATCCGGTTTATCAATGTTAGATTCTATGGCAGCTAACGCATCCAAACTCTGGCTTTCCGGGATTGACCCCTGGTTCTGGGCAAAATCAGGTAAAGATAGAAGCAGCAAGAAAAAAAGAGCACGTTTCATTGTAACTTATCCGTGTCACATTCGAGAAAAAAACCGGGTGATTGGTTACCGGCAATATCCTCAGACATTGCTTCATAGAAAATTTTTCCCGTTGAATTTAGTTTTATTGGATCCAGATAATATTTCCAGGAGAAAGTATTTTTTGGTCTGTAATAGGCATGAGACAACTCAACTTCTGAGTCTGCTGGTTCCAGCTTCAGAAATTCTCCGTCACGGCATTTCACTTTCTGACCGTTGCTTACTGTATTTCCATTAATGGAAACGTTTAGGGTTGGAGGAGTAAAATCCATGTATACCGATGCTTCCGAATATGCAATTTGCCGGTCATTTGAATCGAAAGCGATAAATTTCAGACGACGCAGGCCTTTTTCAGTAACAGAATACCTCTGCAATTTAAATGTTCTGAAGAGCGAATCGTTTTCACTGTAACAGATTTTTTTAATCAGATTCTGGTTTCCACGCACTGCCAATGAATAGGAAAATTCTTTCTTTGAATAAAAAATTCCATTGAATTTCCGGAATAGATTTTCCGGGACAAAGATCAGACCCGCACCCGGGATTCCAGAAAGACTTCCTTTTAAATCAGGCGCCAGATCAGAGCATGGATCGGATGCTGCTTCCTGTTTTCTGATCCGTTCTGCTTTCTTTTCAGCCGGAATTTCATTTTGAACAAATTTCCTCGGAGCGATTAACGATTTTGATCTATAAAGCAATCTCTCCGGAAATAACGGAATCAGACAGAAATAGGCAACCAGGAAAAATTTTATTCTCATTGTGAATTCGATTATATTTAAAAGGATACTGGAATTCAGCTATCAGTAATACCTTAATTGACATTCGTAAAGCAATTTATTTTCATAATTTCAAATGGATTCTGATAATTTTATCAAAATATCAATCGTTCAACCTGATATTGTCTGGGAAAATCCTGAAAGCAATTTTACGCATTTTACCGGGTTAATAAACGGATGCGATGAGAATCCGGATCTGGTTATCCTGCCAGAAACCTGCTCGACCGGCTTTACAATGAAAAGTAAAGATTTTGCAGAAGAAAGAAATGGAAAATCAGAAAATTTTTTTCTTGGCTTGGCAAATGCAAGAAAATCATATATCGGTGGAGGATGGATAGAAAAAAATCCGGATGGACTTCCCTTTAACACTTTTTCAATTGCTTCTCCATCAGGAGAAATAATCGCACGCTACAGAAAAATTCACCCGTTTTCACCTGGAAAAGAAGATCAGCACTTTTCCGCAGGAAAAGAAATCGTTCGTTTTAAAATAAAGAATTTTACGATTACCCCATTTATTTGCTATGATCTCCGGTTTCCGGAAGTGTTCAGAAAAGCATCAGGAGAAACAGATATATTCATCGTTGTCGGGAATTGGCCTGCTGAAAGAATTCAGACCTGGGTAACATTGTTGAAGGCCCGTTCGATTGAAAATGTTGCCTACGCTATCGGCGTAAATCGTGTCGGATTGGCTGGAAGAAAAAACCCGATCGATCATAACGGATACTCTGGATTTTTTTATCCTGACGGGAAATCGCAAATCCTGGATTCAGGAAAAGAGGAAACTTTGAGCTCAGAGATTTCCAAAATCTGGTTGGATAAATTTCGTGAAACGCATCCTTATTTGAAAGATAGAAAATTCTAAATCTTAATAAATATTTTTCTTAAGTATAAGATCCAGACTAAACCCAGGAAAATCGTTACGTATGTGATTGACCACGCAAAAGATGCATTGTAGGGATTCAACCATGTGGTGAAATACGAGTTATATAAAAATGTCTTTAGAACCACTTCCTTTCCATCCTGATCCCATTTCACAATTGTCAGTAATCTCGAAATAATCCCGGAAAGAAAATACGCTGCTATTGCATTGAGGCCGAAAACAAGAAAAGGTCTCGCAAGCTTTGCCAGATTTTTGATTTCAAAAAGCCAATAACAAAATACATAAAGATGAAGAGCAATCCCAGTAGTATACAAAACATAGGAGCTGGTCCAGATACTTTTATTGATCGGGAAGCTGTAATCCCAGATTAGCGCGAAAGCCAGTGCGATATTCGCAGCTATGGAAAGAATTGAAATTTTTTCAAAGTCGTCTCCTTTTTGAATTATCCATGATCCCGCAAGTAGCCCTGAAACAGCAGTAGCGACTGCCCCGAAAGTACTCAGAACACCTTCCGGATCCCATGTTTTTGTATATTTCCACAAATGATTTTCAAGGAAGTATCTGTCGACCCATGCTGAAAGATTTTTACCCGGTTCCAGTGAATACCCAATGCCGGGAACGGGAATATACACCATGATGTACCAGTAACTGAGAAGTAAAAATGCGAGGATAATAGAAAGATAGATTCTTTCCGGATAGATTGCCTGTTTTGCAAGGATGTAAAGGAACGAAGATATGAGGTAAACGACTGCAATTCTTTGTAGAACACCGGGAATTCTTATATTACGGAAATCAAAATCGGGAAACCCGCTAAGAATGATTCCCAGAACAAATAGAATTGCGGATCGTTTTAAAATATGCAGGCAGGTTTTTAAAAGCGGTTCGGTGTTAGATCTCCTGCTGATTGAAATTGCCGAAGACACACCCATAATGAATAAAAAGAAAGGAAAAACAAGGTCGGCTAACGTACAACCATTCCATTTCGCATGACGCAACGGTGAATAGACTGAATCCCAGCTTCCAGGATTGTTGACGAGAAGCATTCCGGCAATGGTTATTCCCCGGAATATATCAACAGATACAAGCCTGGAAGAGCCTTGCATCAGTTCAGATTTTTTTCGAAATAGGCAATCGTTTTGACCAGGCCATCGCGCAATGGAACATTTACTTTATAATTAAGTTTTTCTTTTGCAATGGTGAGGTCAGGCTTTCTCCGGGCAGGGTCATCCTGCGGAAGAGGGTTGTAAATTATCTTTGATTTTGAATTGGTTTTTTCAATAACAAGTTCTGCCAGTTCTTTCACTGTAAATTCACTTTCGTTTCCAAGATTTACCGGTCCGAGGAACCCTTCTTTATTCATCATAGAAACAATTCCTGTAACGAGATCATCGACGTAACAGAACGATCTTGTTTGAGATCCATCGCCATATATTGTTATATCATTTCCACGTAAAGCCTGGACAATAAAATTGGAGACAACACGTCCGTCATCTGCCAGCATCCGTGGCCCATAGGTATTAAAAATCCGGATCACACGGATATCCACATTGTTGTAGCGGTTGTAATCAAAGCATAGAGTTTCTGAAACCCTCTTCCCTTCATCATAGCAACTTCTGATACCAATTGTATTCACATTTCCCCAATAGGATTCTCTTTGCGGATGCTCTTTCGGATCTCCATAAATTTCACTTGTTGAAGCCTGTAATAATCTAGCGTTTACACGCTTGGCGAGCCCGAGCATATTCATTGTGCCGAGAACATTAGTCTTTATTGTCTTAATAGGATTTGACTGGTAATGGACGGGTGATGCCGGACAGGCCATGTTATAAATCTGGTCGACTTCGAGCCGGATTTCTTCAGTGATGTCATGACGAATCAGTTCAAACCGGGGATTGTCCAACAAATGGAGAATATTTTTTTTACGCCCGGTGTGAAAATTGTCAAGACAGATGATTTCATTTCCTTCATCCAGAAGTTTTTCACACAAATGTGAGCCAAGAAAACCAGCTCCGCCCGTAATTAAAATTCTTTTCGACATTTCTTTGTATTTATCCTTGTTTGCTTATATCTGAGATCAATTCTGGAGGAAGGGGTTTACCATTCAAGTCCATTCCTCTGGACAAAAACCAGTCTACGATCTCCGGGGTAACTTCTCCCGGAAATTTTTCCGCATCATGGATATCCGGTTCAGGAGCCGGAGCCGCATGCCTGAAAGTTTTCTGGATCGATAAATATACAATTAGCAGGCTGATGAGAGACCAGATCACACCAATCAGATAACTCAGGAATATTACAGAGTTTTGAGGAGTGCCCTTCCCCTGATTAGTATTCAGAATCCAGTTCGCAAGAATACCAGCATCGGTATTTTCTATCCGGTGAGCGAAATCAAAAAGATCATAAATACTGTAGAGAGAAACGCTTGTTCCAAGAAATACAAGCGCAAGAGAAGAAATTTGTCTGCTAAACAGACCCGGAAGCAAAAACAATGCACCCCAGAGAACCCCGGTAGAATAGGCGAGATTTCCTGATTCAGAAAATTTAAACGTAATGAATAAAATCGTGAATGCCAGGATGAGAAGCGAATGTTTTTCGTATTTCCCCGAAAACCCCCTGTGGAGCAGAAGACCACCGAACATTGAAGATCCGAGATATCCGGCAGAAACAATAAAAACGAAGGAACCCTTCATTTTACTCGGAAGTGCAATAGTCTCGCCTGATTCGTTACCATGAATGGAGATTTTCTCCACAACTCCTCCAGTCAAAAGGGCAGCCAGTGCGTGGCATATCTCATGGAACAGGACAATGAAGTTTTTCAGGTATCCCATCAGATGGTGGTCCCAAAGAGTGATTAATGAGATAAGCAGAGATAGAAAGAACATTATTTTGAGCGGTTTCTGATCCATTAATTCAAATATCGGAATAAAAGAATTGAATTTCCAATTCTTTCTGGAAATAAAAAGAGATGTTATTGATAATTTCCCTGATAGGAAAGGCTGAGTGATATATTTAATTATTATAATCTTTGGATTGATTGCTTTCCAGGCACTCCTTTACGGTCCTGTCCTCGAAAAGGTTATCAACGGTCTATTTTTCCGGTATATATACTTTTCGTGGAACTCGAATGGATTTATTCTTCCCTTTTTTTATTTCAAAGCAACTGGTGTAAAATTTGAGTTTTTGGGTTACAATGGTTCTGATAAGGCCGTCGTCGAAGGAGATAGAATCAGTGGATGGATCAATCCGCTCGGATTGATGATAGGCAGAATCTATATTCATTCACTGAACCTCACCAATTTTCAACTGACATATATAAACCGGACGAGTGCCTACAAAAAAGTAAAATATCTTCCTGCAAAAAACAGGCTAAAGATAATTCATTCATCAATCATCGATTCCAGGATTTTCATCGAAGACAGAACTTTCATGCCGGTTTACAAAATCAATCTGACAGAAATCAATGTGGAAGACTGGAATATGGATTCCGGAACTCCAGTGAACCTTCTCTTCCTTTCAAAAAAGGGATATTGCAAAATAGGGTCAGGTGAATTGAAAATTGGTCTGATCGATGAAAAAAATGGAAGGCTTTCTCTTCAGGGAATCAAGTGGAGTGAACTTGCCGGGTTACGTGTGATTCCTTTGCCTCTTCTCAAAAACAAAATAGATCTGGAAACAGACTATCATCACCACGAAAAAAATACAATGGAATTTCTGGGAAGGGTGGGACAGCTTCCGGCCGGAATCATTGAAGGAAATACTGCTGATTCAACCGGTCCACAAGGCAGAAAACTAAATTTCAGATTCACAATCAATTGGGATGAATATGCGCTTCCTTTTGATCTCGCATTCCGGAAATTAATTACCCAGCTTCTTGTTGGTCTTCGCGTTAGAGATGTTGTCGGGTTAACCATTCATTCAGTAACCAAAGGAATAGCGCATATCCTACGTGCAAGGGATAAGGTGCAAACCGAGAATGAAATTGTGAAGGATGATCTGGAGGAAGCAGATGGGGAAGATGGAAACGAGGGGAAGATTTAAAATTCACTTCATTGATATATTTTCGGCTTGCTTATTGTAACTTTCTCCGGTTAATTCAGAATCTACAGAAAGTACGGAGCCGCCCGAAGATCCATGACAGAATTAACCAAAACCCAAAAAGCAATTAGTCTTGTTTGCAGATCGATTGCCGCAATAGTAATGTTACAAACATTGTACTTCAAATTTTCAGGCGCTGAAGAATCTGTTTTTATTTTTACGACGCTTAAAATGGAGCCCTGGGGAAGATATGGCTCCGCATTCGGAGAACTGATCTCTTCAATTTTGATATTGATTCCGAGAACGATCGCAATCGGTGCAATTGCGGCCATTGGAATTATTAGCGGAGCAATCCTGAGTCATCTTACAATTCTTGGGATTAATGTAATGAATGACGCAGGAATGCTATTTTCTCTCGCAATGATCGTACTGATCGCAAGTGCCATCGCTTTGTACCTTCATCGAAGGGACATTCCGTTTGTAGGCGAAAAAATTTCGCAGATTATCTGAACAGATTATATTTCAGTATGCACCAGAGAGCCCGGAACCCGTCCCTCCAGCCTATTTTTTTGCCTTCCGCGTAGGTCCGTCCATAATAAGAAATTCCGACCTCATAGATCCGGATGTCTTTAATTTTTGATATTTTCGCGGTAATCTCAGGTTCAAATCCAAATCTCTTTTCTTCGATATCGATTGATTTGATAACTTCCGAGCGGAACGCCTTGTAGCATGTCTCCATATCCGTCAGATTAATATTTGTAAACATATTCGAAAGGGTAGTGAGAAAAAGATTTCCAAGACTATGCCAATAGTATACCACCCGGTGAGGCCTGCCGCCCATAAACCGGGATCCGAAAACGACATCCGCTTTATTTTTGACAATCGGGTCAATGACACCTGGAATTTCAAAGGGATCATATTCGAGATCGGCATCCTGCACAATCACAATGTCGCCTGTCGCAGCCTGAAAACCGGTCCGGAGCGCTGCTCCTTTTCCCTGATTGTATTCATGGTATACAATTTTGTCAGCCAGTTTCCCGACTTTTCCTTTCAGAAGATCCCTTGTCCCATCCTTTGAAAAATCATCAACGACTATGATTTCTTTCGGTTTATATGGAACTTTTCGAACTGTTTCCAGAATGGACTGAATTGTTTTCTTTTCATTATAGCAGGGAATAATAATTGATAATTTCATAGTTTAAACAGTTCACCGGACAAAACTTTAGTCCATTTTCCTTCTTTTATTCTGGCCACCGGTAATATATTTTCCGGTAGCGCGGGCGTCAAAATTTTTTGTGTCACGGTATCTGGAGTGTTCTACAGAATTCCTGAATGATTTGAACTGATCCATCCGGTAGACCATCCCGGTATTGAGATCCTTTACTTCTCCAGGTCTCAATTCTGGAGATTCAAAAATGAGTGCCAACTCAGATCCATCTGCCAAAATTCCGATAACTTTATTGTTTCCGTTAAAATCATGGATTTTCTGTGTTAATATTTCCCTATTCTCTAATCCGTACATGATTTAATGGTATCCGGATCAGGGATACCGTCAACTATTTTGTTACTATCCGTGATCTTTCCTTAAGGAAATGATTCTCAACCGGAACATGAATATCCGATTAATCCCGATCCTTAACAAAATTTTCGACTATCCGATGAAAATCCTTTTTGGTCAATTCCTCCGGCCTTTTCCTGGCATCTATTCCTGATTTTAGTATGCTATCGAGAATTCTGGCACGAAAATCCGGTGTTGACGCTGCGATTTCAGATTCATCAATGAAAGGCGCGTCAATCAGCGACTTGTGCAATGTCTTTCTCTTCCCCCAGAAGAATGTTTTCAGCAGAAGTTCAAGAATTTCTATTTTTTCTTTCTTTTTGTAGGTAGAAATTCTATCAGGAAAAAACTGAATTACTGCTGATTCTGCTTTTGGAGCCGGATAAAAACAGGATGCCCTCACATTCTTCAAAATTTTGAATTCTCCAAAAGCTGACGAAAAAACAGAAAAAGAAGAAATTTCTCTGCAAAGCCTGTGTGCAAATTCCTTTTGAACCATAAAGATTCCGCCTTCGAGATTTTCAAAATTCTTCAGGAATGAAACAAGGAGATCACTGGTAATGTAGTAGGGAAGATTTCCGAAAATAAAAACTTTCCGCGTTTTTATTGCAGGGAGCTTTTCCAGGGCATCGCCCTCAAAGAGAGAGAATTTCATATTTCGCAGGAAATCAGCTTCCCTCAAATAATTGCAAAGAACAGGATCGATTTCAAAGAGCAATAATTCTTTTTTAAATTCAACTAACCTGCAAGTGAGAGCTCCAAGGCCCGGACCAATTTCTACGATCGCATCGATTCCGGTTAATACGTTAAGCGGCATTGCATTTACAATGATCCGTACTACATTTGGATCAATCAGAAAATTTTGACCCCATTTTTTCAAAACATTCGAGTCATGAGATTTTAAGAACTCTCTGATGGCCGCTACTTTAAAAAAAGGATACCCTTCATAGCTCATCCGGAGTAATAAACCTCCAATCCTGATTTATTCCAAGTAATTTTTGATTTTTAGTCCAATCTTCCGGATTATCTTTGGATTTGTATGGAAAAAATAAAACAATTCTCCCTTTTCCTTCTTTAGTGAAGCGGATCAGACTTTCGAGACTGTCCTGTGCGGGACGAAAGAAGACTATGAAAGATCCATCCCCCTCCACAGCATTGCGAATACCGCGAATCTTTTCAAAAGTAATTTCCGGATATCTTTCTTTCCATAAGCCGATCTTGTCTTCTGAATAATTCAATTTCTTAATGGAAGATTTGCACAAAAAAGCAAGGGATAGGCAGGATTCGCTTTCCAGGTTGACCGTATTTATTTTTCTGCCACAGATCTGATTCTGAAGAATTGATTTTATTTTTTGAAAATTGTATTTACAGCTTCCTCCAAGGTAAAGCCTGCTTCCCGACTGAACAAGGTAATAGTCAAATGATGCGGATTTCCAGTCTGTTTTTGCCTGCTTTGACGGAACATTGTATCCCGCAAATAGAAAGATCAGAATGCCTGACAGCAAAATTACCGACACGGAAATATTGAGAGTTGTCAACTTTTTCTTTTCCGGTAAACTTAGTGAGAGAGTTCTTTTTTTCCATTCAACGAGAAGATCTTTGTTTATTCTCTTTTGAAACCATTCCTTTGCAAAGATCAGGCAAATTAGCAATACCATGATCAAAATGTAAAGAATGAGATGCGTCATGGAGAAATTTTCAAATTCCCTGAAGAACGAAATTTTTTCGGATAGAAAGTCAGAAAGATATGCCTGTAGACGCAGTAAAAGGTCTGAATAAGCCCAGGAGATATCTTTTAGGAATGGAATCTGAAGAAATTCCAGCGTAAGTGAAGTGTAAAGAAGCGGTAGAATAAACGATGTCATCGGAACCAGCACCAGGTTTATCAGGATTGACCCGAAACTGAAACTGTGGAAATACCAGAATAGAACCGGAAAAGTTCCAAGAGAAGCCGCGAGTGAAATGGTCAGATTATCGGTTAGAAAATTTTTGAATTTCCCGAAGAGAATATCATCGAGAGGGTTTTTCAGATAAAAAATGCCACAAACCGCAGAGTAGGAGAGATTAAAAGATAGAGTCAGGTAATTATCAAAATCAAAAATACAGATCAATGCGGCTGAATAGAGCAGGATATCCGTTGAATGAGTTTTTCTAAAAAACATCGACGCGACCACAAAGAAGGTCGAAAAAAGATATGCGCGTGAAAGCGAAACAGGGTAATTGAGCAGATGCAAATAGCAGAAAGCAACTAGGAGAGGAATCAATCGGAGCAAATAATAATTTGAAAAAGGAAGTTTAGATATCAGGAAATATACAAACCCGATGAGCACTCCAATATGCAAACCTGATGCTGCAAATAAATGTAAAATTCCCCCTTCCCTGGCTTTCTTTTTAAATTCCCGGTCCAGGTAACTGGAATCTCCGAAAATTAATCCGAGGCTGATGTCGTGACTGTAATCTGTGAGACCTCCTCTCACCAGAAGTTCTTCCAGTTGCTTTTTGAAATTTTTTCGCTTATCGGGAATCATGGAGACAACCTTACATCTATTCAGATCCGGGATCAGATAAAAATTTTCATATTTTTCGAGAAATTTAAAATAATCACCCCGACTGTTTTCGACCCGGCGAAAATTTAGAGACCCCGGACTGCATTCCAGAACGGGAATAGCCTCCGCCGTTTCATAAAAACGAATCATCGCAAAAACATTCCGGTCACCAATTTGAATCAGGGACCTGTGGAAGCCTTTTCGGATTTCATCCTGTGGAGTAACTTTGACTTTTTCAGACATCTCTTTGAGATTTTCCCAATCCCGGAGGCCGAGAATCCGGTCAGGATTTTGTCCTGAAATTATTGACTGCGAGAAAATGTAGATTGCGGAGATCAGAACACCACCTGAAAACCAAAGCAATTTATTGAATCTGCCGAATAACGCCGGAAGGGTAATTGCAACTAAAAGCAGAATCACCGGAATGCAGTTTATCCGGAAAACCGATTCTATCCTTTCAAAAATCAGAAATCCCAGGAAAAAATAAGCAAGCCTCGCGACCGGGAATACTTTCCTAAAAAAATGTCTCACATAAATTACAGGTAATTAATTTGCAGTGCGGTAATTTTTTTTTATGGAATAGTCCTTTTATATACCGATTATTTTACTCTTGCAATGCAAATGTAGCTTATTAGCCTGCAACAATGAGTTCTTCCTATTTCAAAATTACCGGAAAAAATCCTCTTTCGGGAACAGTGATTCCCCAGGGAAATAAAAATGAAGCCCTTCCGCTGCTCGGTGCAATTTGTATGGTGGAAGGAGAAATCATTCTCGAAAATGTTCCTATGATCTCAGATGTGCTCATGCTTATGGAAGTCCTGAGATATTTGGGAATTGAAGTTACGGAAATTGAAGAGGGGAAATTTTCATTCCAAAAAACCGGTTCAATTAAATCAGATCTGCCGGAAGAACTTTGCAGTAAACTCAGGGGAGCCGTCACTCTCGCCGGACCGATTCTGGCCTTAAATGGCAGGGTCTTTCTTCCGAGGCCAGGTGGAGACAGGATAGGGAGACGAAGGCTCGACACTCACCTTCTCGCTCTTCAGGCACTCGGTGCAACAATAGAAGTTTTTCCGGACGGATACGAAATCAAAACCTCTCGACTAAAAGGAACAGATATGCTTCTCGACGAAGCGTCGGTCACTGCCACGGAAAATGCAGTGATGGCCGCATGCCTCGCTGAAGGTACAACAATCATACGTCATGCGGCAAGTGAACCCCACGTCCAGGGTCTTTGCAGATTCCTGAATGGGAACGGCGCAAAAATTTCCGGCATAGGATCAAATATCCTGACAATCGAAGGAGTGAGTTCCCTGAAAGCCAATCCTTCTTCTAAGCCACACCGGATCGGATCGGATTATCTTGAAGTGGGAAGTTTCATAAGCCTTGCCGCAGTAACCAGGGGCGAACTCATGATCCGGGATGTAAACCCGGAGGATATCCGTATGATACGGATGGTTTATTCACGTCTCGGAATTGAAATCCGGCCTGTCGATGGAGGAATACTGGTACCTGCAGATCAGAAAATGGAGATCATTCCGGATTATCACGGGGCTACACCAAAAATCGATGATTCTCCGTGGCCGGGATTTCCTGCGGACATGACTTCTGTCGCACTTGTCACAGCAACCCAGTGCAATGGAACTGTCCTGATTCACGAAAAAATGTTCGAATCCAGATTATTCTTTGTAGATAATCTTATTTCCATGGGAGCCCAGATTATCTTGTGCGATCCGCACAGGGCCGTTGTCATCGGACCGTCAAAAATGTATGGACAAAAAGTAGCAAGCCCCGATATCCGTGCCGGGATGGCAATGGTTATTGCTGCGTTATGCGCCGATGGAGTGAGTTACATACATAATATTGTTCAGATAGACAGGGGATTTCAAAATATTGATACACGCCTGCGGTCTCTTGGAGCACAGATCGAAAGAATCGAAGAGTAATGGACAGAAGAAATTTTCTAAAGAAAAGTTTTTCAAAACTGATTGAAGGCGCAATAAATAA
The DNA here is from genome assembly GCA_021413405.1 of Leptospira sp. Classification (GTDB taxonomy): domain Bacteria; phylum Spirochaetota; class Leptospiria; order Leptospirales; family Leptospiraceae; genus JAIOQL01. Next base: position 7,965 of record JAIOQL010000398.1, on the reverse strand, counting down.
AACAGAGGAGATTTATTCTGCAGCAACTGAAAAAATTCATGAATTTGAAGACAAGGAGGAAGACGATTCTTTTTTATCTGCCCCTGAACTAACCAGATCAAACCGGATTTCAAAAGGTTTGAAGTTCCCGCCAGGAGCTCTACAACCCAAAGAAAAATTTCTCAAGAAATGTACCGGATGTGGAGACTGTGTGCAAGCCTGTACCTACAATGTGCTTTTCCCGGTTTTCGATAGCAGGTCCGGAAAAAACATTCCGTCCATGGATGTAAATCTCAAAGCCTGCATGATGTGCAAGGATTGGCCGTGCATAAACTCGTGCGGCGACAAGGCCCTAAAACCACTGAAGAAAAAAGAGATTAAATTCGGCCAGGCAAAGAGTCTTTTTGATTATTGCATCAATTCAAAGTCAGGTGAAAAAACCTGTTCGGCTTGTGAAATTTCCTGTCCGGTTGATTCGGCCATTTCATTCCGGAAGAATAAACCTGTGTTTCATCAGACATGTACGGGATGCGGGCAATGCGTTCAGACTTGCCCGACATTTCCGAAAGCGATTATTGTGAAATAGAGTCAGGTAAAAACAGGTCTTCTTTTTTCCTTAACAGCAAGCATTCCTTCCTTAAGATTTGCCAGAATGCCCGGATTGTTTATCAAATTTCCGGTTTCTTTTAAATTCTCATCAAATTCAAAGAGTGATTTTCTGTTAATATTCTGTTTCGTAAGACGCACACCAATCAGTGGAAGTCTGAAAATTGAATCCAGTTTCTTTGTAGAAAGTTTGCGCAGATCCTCCCTTGTAGAGGCCACTTCATCAATCATCCCCACTTCTTTTGCTTCCTTGCCTTTGTAGGCAGTCGCTTCCATACAAATTTCATTTATTTTTGTAGGATGCACGCACTCCTGGATCCGGTAGACAAAAATTGCAGGCAAAGGGAGACCGACCAGCACCTCAGAAAATGAAATCCTGCAACCGGAATCAAGCATGTATTTGTAGTCACTGGCCATTGTAATCACAGCACCACCACCCATTGCGTGTCCGGTCACTTCTGTAACGAGAGGTTTATCGAACTGAAGAAGTGGTTTGAAAAACTTGCAAATACTCAATACCTGCTGCAACAATTCATCACCCTGTTTTGAAAGAAGTGTATCACCATCGAGACCATTGCAAAAAAATTTAGGATTTTCAGATGAAATGATCGCACCTTTTATCGAATCGTTCTTTTTGATTTCAGCAAGGATTTCCTCGAATTCTTTCAGATTTTCTTTTGTAAGAGTATTCTCCGGGCCCGTCTGAATGTTGATTAACTCAGCTTTTCCATTGTTCAGATTCAAAGTTTCACGTTTAAAATTCATATTTTATCCTATTGGAAAAAGCCTGACAGCAGGCACGAAATTTTTTCGTGCCTGCTTTTTGAAAACTGCAACAATTTATGCAGCTTTTTTTCCCTCCCTGGACTTTTCCTTCTCGTTCGGATAAAATCCATTGAACCTCACGCTGGACGCAACTACTTTCAGCTTTGTTCTCGGTGTTCCATCAGGCGATTTCCATCTGTCCTGTTTTATATTCCCGATCACTGTCACACCCCGTCCTTTCTTGAGAAACTCTGCGCATCTCTCCGCAGTATTTTCCCAGGCTTCTACATCCAGGAAGGAAACATCGTCGCTTTTTCCTTCCTCATCTTTTGAGTCTGTGTGATTTACCGCAATAGAAAAAGTTGATACACTCTTTCCATTGGGTGTTTTTTTTAATTCCGGATCTGCTGTGAGATTCCCATCCAGAACTATGTGTGCTATGTTACTCATTTTATTGTCTCCTTATTAAGACCGGATTCCCGGCCTATTATATACAGGTAAAAAATATTTCCGCAGGAAACGATTGACGGATTTTTTTTTCCGATTTGGGCATAATCAGGCAAAATTTTGCTTAAAGACGTAATTGTCCGACAAAATTTATTTTTCCCATAAAGTTTTTCAGATCACAGAGTAATTTTTTTACCTGTACATTCTGGAGGATCCAATGAATTTCAATGAAGAACAAAGAATAGTTATTGAAAGTAAATCAAAATACAAACAGGTTGTCGCAGCAGCAGGCTCAGGGAAAACGAGCACAATGGTTGGAATGCTCGCAAAGATCGTTACCGAAAAGGAAGAAAATCCGGAAAAAATTCTGGTCATTACATTTTCCAGAAAAGCTGCCGCTGAAATCAGAGAACGTCTAAACCGGACGATCGGAAATTCTCCGGTAATCATAAAAACATTTCATGCGTACTGCCTTTACATAATTAAAAAATATCATCCGCACTACGGAGAAAATTCCGCAGACATCATCGATCCCGAGGAAAAAAATGAATTCTTCCGGAACTATTTCAAGCGGGAAAGGTTTAAGATCGGCGGAATCCCGTTTGATCTCCTGCTTAGCGGCACTGAAAATTTTCTGAAAAAGTTCTTCCCGGAAGTCCTGAAAGAGATTGAAGCCGATTACAAGAAATACAAAGAGATCAACAGGAAGCTCGATTTCGACGATCTTGTATCCATTTACCTCGAAGGTCTGAATAAAAAGGAAGCCTGGGCAGAAAAAGCACGAAAGGAAGTAAGCACTGTTGTAGTTGACGAATTTCAGGATACCGATCTGACCCAGCTTGAATGGCTCCAAAAACTTGATCCGGAAAAACTCACAATTGTCGGGGACGATTACCAGAGCATTTACGGTTTCCGGGGAGCATCGACGATTCCGTTTCTCAGGTTCAAAGAATTTTTTTCACCGTGTGAAACTTTCTTCCTGAAGACAAATTACCGGTCTTTACCCGCAATCATCCGGACTTCCGCAATTCCAATCTCCAAAAACAAAAAAAATATCAAAAAAAAAATCATCCCGTTCCGCGAAGGCAAAGCAAAAGTCCGCCTCATCGAAATGGAAAATGAAAATTCACTGGCTCCACTTTCTGAATTGATGACAAGGGCAAACTATTTACGGAACAATGCAATGTTCCTTTGCAGATCCAATTTCAGGATTCAAAAAATAATCCAGGCCGGAATTCCTTCTGACAGAATAATGACGATTCACGCTGCCAAAGGACTTGAATTCGATACGGTCATCCTCGATCTGTCCACAGGCTGGAATCTCAAAGCAGATGAAAAACCGGAAACAATGGAAGAAGAAAGAAGGATTCTTTATGTCGGGCTGAGCCGGGCAAAGAACAATCTTTTCATTCTGGGAGTAAAGGATAAAAATAAAAACAGGATTGAGGATCTGTTCTATTCCTATTTCAGATTTCGCACGAAAAAAATATCCGTGGAGAAACTAAAGTCACTATTCTGAAAAAACCGTCTAATAATACGTGGATCAGAATCTCCAGAGACTTTTTACATTCCTTTCGGTTTTCACACTTATTCTGGCAAGTGCCTACATTTACACCGGCCTCCGGATCCTGAATGGATTCCAGCTCAACCGGGCAATGCTTTTCTTCTTCTGGACAGTAATATCCATCCTGATATTGCTAACTCCACTTTCCTATTTTGCGAGCATTTTCCTGAATGATTCGACTCATCAGAAAACGTTTGCCTACACCGCATTCCTCAGCCTTGGCTTTTTTTCAATCCTATTCAGCCTCATCCTCTTTCATGACATCGCAATCCTGATCGGAAGCGGAATCCATTTCATTGCCGGGCTGTTCGGTATGGAGACCGAAATAATTTCGCCATCGCCGGAAACAGTCTCGACCCGTAAAGAATTTCTACTGAATTCTCTTCGCCTCGGAATAGTCGGATTTGCAGGCGGGCTCACCGCCTACGGAATTTACGAAGTCAAAAAAAGAATCCAGGTCAAGGAAATAGAAATACCGGTTGCCGGACTTCACCCGGACCTCGACGGATTCCGGATCGTCCAGATCTCAGATGTTCACGTAGGCCCGACAATCAAAATCGATTTCATTCATTCAATCAAAGAAGTAATCAACACCCTTGATGCCGATCTCGTCGCCATTACGGGAGATCTCGTAGACGGTCCCGTAACAAAATTGCGGGAACATGTCGCACCGCTTGCCGATCTGAAATCCAGATACGGCTCCTACTTCGTAACCGGAAATCACGATTACTATTCCGGGGCCCTCTCCTGGATCCGCGAAATCCAAAGTCTCGGGATCAGCGTGCTTCTGAATGAACACAAAATTCTGGATCACGGCAAAGCAAAATTTCTCATCGCTGGCGTGACAGATTACAAAGCACACACAATCATTCCTTCCCATTTCTCAGATCCGCACAAATCCGTTTCCGGCGCAAAAGATTCAGACTTTAAACTTTTGCTCGCCCATCAGCCAAACAGTATTTACGAAGCAACCAAAGCCGGGTTTGATCTACAGCTCTCCGGTCACACACACGGCGGACAATTTTTCCCCGGAAATTTCCTCATCCACCTCTTCCAGGAATTCGTCGCAGGACTTCATCTGCATGAAAACACCCAGCTCTATGTAAGCCGCGGAACAGGCTATTGGGGACCACCAATCAGGGTTGGATCACCGTCCGAAATCACTTTGATCACATTGAAAAAAGTTTAAAGGGCGAATCCGTTCGCACCACCCCGCTCTCCCCTCCTTTTACAAAGAGGGGCCGGGGGTGGTTCTGAACGGTCGGGCTGCTCCGGACTCCGCTTCGCTCCGGTCATGCTGACCGCTTCGCGTCCTTCACATCCCTTTCGCTGAACTCTTCTTCCCGGTCAATCCACTCTCACAAGCCCTGAATCCAGAAGTTCGTTGTTCAAAAAAATTCCCTTTTCCAGAACTTTCTCCATGTCTTTCTCTCTTTCCGAAAAATAAATATCCGAAAGATATCTACCGTACAAATCCACTCCATGCGTTTTAATCACAATGAATTTTACCGGACGCAATCTTTTCGAAATGAATTTTTCTACTTTCCCGTTTTCCACACTTCCTTTTTCGGAAGAATCAATTCCACGAAATCGGAGTCTCTGCCTCGTAGAAGTCTTAAACCCCAAATCAATCGAAACAAGAATCGTATCCCCGTCCACGATCCTCTCCGGAGAAGCTTTGTAAGTGAATATTTCTGATCGCGAAACTTCGGCCTTTTCAAATTTGTAAGAGTTTTTCCCGGCCTTGACTACTTTCACAATCTCGTCTTCCTTGAAATTGTGAGTGTCGCCTAACGCACCGTCCAGAAAAATATTGAATCCCAGGTCGACTTTCCGCACCCTGGGTGCGGAATCTGAAAGAGTTTTTTGCACCCCTATCCTGTAATGATAAAACAGCCCTTTCGAACGTTCCAAAAGCCCGATTTCTTCAGAATTTCCCTGATTTTGACCCTTTTCACCCAGATTATGGGCTAAAATTGTGACTTCCAACTGACGCCTGCTCCACCCCTTCTCTATCGCCAATTCCTCTAATTTATTTCTCTTTGCCTCATCCTTCACCGAAAGCAAAGCCCGGTAATGAGTCCAGGAAAGCTGAAATTTGATTCTGTTTAAGTTGTACACTTGAAAGAATTTTCTTGCGTAAAGTAAATTCCTCTCAGAATATCCGCTCCCAAATTTTTTATTCAGATCTTTCGAAAGTTTTTCAATAATCCGTTCCCCGAATCTCTCCTTGCGATTCTTGCCACTTTCAATTTCTGTGATCTTCTTTCCGATCTCCCAGTTAGAAGTCAGGACAAAACGGTTCGAACCTTCCTTGAAATCTTTTTTCGTTTCTTCGAGAATTTTTGAGATTTGGTTAAATAATGAATTGTAAGAATTATATGCCATGAGAATTGAAAAAGCAGCGATATCATCTTCTGATCAAATCTTTTTTAACATGAGTTCGGATTAAGGGATATCTGAGAACGTGTCTGAGATGTCACCTCGATACATTTTTTGCATTCGTTCCCGAGTAAAAAAAACTCGGCGATCAATTTCCAGACAGGCTCTAAGTGTTGTAAAGATGCAAAGGTCGGACAGGGAGAAGCTATTCCCGATAAGAAAAATTTTGGATTGTAGACGACTAAAAAGTCAGGATATGTTAAATTGAAAGATCCGGCGACCGAAACTGAATTTTCTGACGCGAATTCCATCGTTTTTGTAAAGACTCAATTTAAACACGAGCGGTCGCGCTAGAATTATGGACGGATCTACATCCCGAAATACATCCCCGACGGCATCCCCAAACTCACTAAAATCCAACTCCAACAAAATCACGAAAAAGCGAGTTGCGGAAACGCCGTGAGCCTGCGCAATTAACTTGAGTTCGATCCAATCTTCATTTCTCGGCCGAAAACTCACTCTTTTCAAATTCAATCCCTTTGCCTGATAAAGTATTTTTGCCCTTTCAGCCACCGGATGATCCCCTGAAAAGTTGATAAACCTATATTCATTAAGCAAACGCCGAAGATATTTGGCAGCTCCTCCTACAGACATAGCCCGGATCACAAAAGGCACATACAATTCTTCCGGGATAATCAGCGTTGAGGAAGTTGCCCGGGCCGATCTGACGCTACTCTTATTTTAAAGTTGTTTTTAAGTAAAAATGTTTTCATACTAAATACAGGTAAAAAACTTTCACTTTGATCCGAAAATTTTCAAAAAAAAACCGGCTCATGCCTTCACCGGCATATTCAGCGGAGACCCTTTTTTATAAAAACAGATTCCAATTCTTTGAATGTGATCCAGTAACTCCGGGTTATCAATCTGATGATAAACAGAAATATCAAAAGTATAGGGTAAGAATAAATCCTCGATTTTCAAAAGAATCTTATTCAGGAGAGATAAATTCAGGGATGTTCCCTTGAGCGTGATATCAGTATCTGATCCGCTTCTAAAATCCCCTTTTGCCCTTGACCCAAACAGAATCGCCTCTTCTATTTCCGGAAACGCGGCAAACGCATTTTGAATTCTGACAATTGTGCTTTCTTTCAGGCCAAATTTCATAAGAGGGCTTGCATTTTCTCCTGAATCAGCCCCTGCTTTTCCAATTCATTGAATTCACCTTTTTCAATAAATTTTGTCAATTGCCTAAGAGCTTTTTTGGAAATTCGAAAATCCCTGTTTCCTGCGAATATCTTGTTCTTCCATTTTGTTACGGCCTCTCCTTTGGATAATCGATTAAAATGTATATTTACGTTGACCAAAGCAACTATTCCAGAATGAAAAAATACCCTTAATTTTTTGGTGAGTCCCATCATCAAATTCTATAGGCATAAGTCGAGTTAAGTTTACTTCCCTGTTATCACAAATTATTTCATTGATAATAAAATAATTTATATCTTTAAAAAAAAGCATCGATTCTGGCCTGTCAAAATGCCCTCTTTTTTTTGAATCAAGGAGTTTCAATTCCGCAATAATCAAATCAAATACTTCGCCTGACCAAAATAATTTAATCGAATCTATTAATTTATCTGGTCTCCCAATTTCAAAGTATTTGTTTAATAATTTCTTAAATTTATTAAATCGAAAATCATTAATTTTCCTATCATCCATGATTATTTCAAAAACAAACAATTGATCTTCTAAGCCTAACTTTGTGTCTTTGAATAATTCATCCAATTCATCGTCACTTACTTTACCTACAATTAAGTTTAATGCTTGCTTCAGCTCATCCCGATTGAAATAAGGAAAACGAAATAAATTGAATAATTTCGATAATATTTCTTTAGCATTTCTTTCTTTAAAGCAATAGGACAAACAAACAATGTAATTAAATATTTTATTTTCTTGAGCATATTTCTTTGCTATTATCTCATCTGATGCAGTATCCATTATAGTAAGCTGTTTTTTCTCGGCGACCATTGAGTTGTAGCTGGAAATATTTTCATCAAGTTCACTGAACAAATCAGTAAATATTGCGTTTTCAATATCGTTTTGAGAAAATGATTTTACTAATTCAGTGAATAGTATTGATAAAATATTTTCTTTAAAATTATCATAGAGCTTAGAGCCGGTCTCAAAACCTGAAATTAATCGCATAGGTTGAAAACCAAAAGAGTGCT
>JAIOQL010000392.1 GCA_021413405.1 Leptospira sp. | reverse complement strand
GTTTCCCTCTGAAAATATATTATGAGCAAGATATCCGGTGACGAGATCAGCAAGTTCAAAAGCAGAAGAATTCCTCTTTTTCAAAGAACAAAAGCAGTATTAACAGGCTAGATAGCTGAATAGCCGCAAAAAGCTCATGATACTTATTCATGAGCTTTCAGTTCATCCTTTCTGAAAAAAAATTTGTTGAGTCCTTGCACGTATCTGTAATAATTTGCGTACTAAGGAGTTCTGTTTATGGCAAAGAAAATAGCCAGGAAAAAACCTGCAAAAGCATCTGCGAAGAAAATCGTCTCCAGACCAAAGGCCAAGCCAACCGTACCTGCCAAAACACCTGTAAAAAAATTAGGTGATGTCCGCTGGACAGAGTTGAACACTACAAATGATTCCGCGGCTCTTTCTTTTTATCAGAAATTATTCGGATGGAAATCAAGACCGATGGACATGGGGCCACAGGGAATTTATCATATTATTTCGCAGAATGGAAAGGATATCGGCGGAATCACAAAGATCCAGAATCCAAATCAACCCACTGGCTGGTTAACATATTTCTATTCAGATAATGTAGATGAGTCAAATAAAGAAGCAGAAGCACTTGGTGGAAAAACACTAATGCCACCTACAGAAATTCCGGGAGCGAACACGAGAATGGCGATTATGGTTGATCCGACGGGAGTTATGTTTGCTTTGGTTAAAGACTAAATCAATCTTCATTTTCCGGGCTGAATTCCCCTCCCGGGAAACCAGAAAAAAAATCAATTAGACAAAAAAGAAAAAGCCGTCAGTCTAAGCCCTATAATGGAGAAAAAGAAAATCATCACGAAGGGGATTGGTGCCTCTTCCGGGAAGTTTTATGGAAAAGCACTGAAGCTTTTTACAAATGACCATTTGGTATTGGACACTCATCTCCCCCCCGAAGAAATTGAAGCTGAAATTAAAAAATTTTTTACATGCCTGAAAAAAACCCGCAAGGAACTGGAACAGATAATTGACAAACAGGCAAGGGGGCTCGATGAAGATCTGGTCGATATTCTCAATTCGCAGGTCTATATGCTGGAAGATCCATTGCTCATTGAAGGTGTTGAAAACCGGATCCGCAAAAATCGGGAAAATGCAGTACTTGCTCTTTATCACACAATCGAAGAAATTTCGAAAAGTTTTTCAGACTTAAAAGATGAATATTTACGCGAACGCGCCGTTGATATCCGGGACATAGGAAAGAGACTCGGGGAAGCCCTTTCCGGGGAAAAATATGATTACACTGCGTTGTCCAAACTCGATTCAGAAGTGATACTCGTCGCCAACGAGTTAACCCCTTCCCAGATCGTCCACATGGACAAGACAATGGTCAAGGCAATTGCAACCGATCTCGGCGGACGCACAGGGCACATGGCAATCCTGGCGAAAAATTTCGGAATACCTGCAGTCGTCGGATTAAAAGACATTACAGCCAAAGTCAAAGAAAATGAATATATCCTCGTTGATGCAGAAAACGGCACCGTTGTTCAAAATGCCGGAATAGGAGAAATCAAACTCTATGCGACATCTTCTCCATTCCAGACAAAAGAGGAATTTAAAAGGGAAGATAAGGCACCGAGCCAAACGAAAGACGGTCACCATGTTTCCATAAAAGTAAATCTGGAAACTCCCAGTGATTGCCCAACGGCAATCCGGAACGGAGCGGAAGGAATCGGTTTATACCGGAGTGAAACTCTTTTCTTGGAGCACGAGGACCAATGCCCGACAGAAGAAGGACAGTTCCGGGCCTATCAGAAAATTGCAAAAGGAATGAAAAACAGACCGGTAATCATCCGGACATTTGATCTGGGAGCGGATAAATTTGAACTGGATTTCCATGAAGACAATCCGTTTCTGGGGAATCGTGGAATCCGGTACTGTCTCCAAAACAAACCAATGTTCAAAACTCAATTGAATGCAATCCTCCGTGCCTCCGCTTTTGGGAATCTTTCCATTATGCTGCCAATGATTTCCAATGCGAAGGAAATTCGCGAAACCCGTGAATTGATCGAAGAATGCAAAACAGATCTCACGAAAAAAAACATTCCGTTCAAAAAGGATATTCAATTGGGCATAATGATAGAAACCCCATCGGCCGCGATGAGCATTGATCTCCTGATGAAAGATGC
>JAIOQL010000391.1 GCA_021413405.1 Leptospira sp. | reverse complement strand
AATTCAACATCTTGAAAATTTACGGGAATTCAGTCTTGTGAAATGGGAATCTGTTTTTATCTGCAGTTCGCTTTGCGGCTTCCTGTTTTATCTTTCAGAAAAAAGTAATATACTCAGAATTTCCGGATTCATTTTATTCCCCCCGGCTTTTGTTTTCATTTTAACTTTCCAGAACCTGAGACTTGTTGAAATCTCGGCATTGATCATGTCTGTTGGTCTTCTTGTTTCTTACTCCTACTTTGTCACTCACCTCTATTTATCTTTCCGGAAAAAAACATAGCCGCGCCCGTTTTTTATTTCGATTTTTGTTTTGAATGGTTCAGACAGAACTGAAATTTCTTTGAGAAAATTTTCGGCAGCATCTCCAATGAGTGGATATACAATGTGATCGCTATTCTGAAATTTCCCGAAAACCGGAATTATTTCACAGAGCACGAGTTCCCTGTTTTCGAAATGAAGAATCGCGAGGAGATTGTGGTTCAGATATTGGTTCCGGCTTCCAAATATCAGATTCCCCAGTGAGTAAAAAATAATTCCTCCTTTGTATTTTTCTATTCCCTGGGGAATGTGAGGATGATGACCTATGACTGCCTTAAAACCCGTGTCGATGAGCGTGTGTGCATTTCTGACCTGGGATTGATACGGATATGGGCGGTATTCCTGCCCCCAATGAACCGAAATAATTTCAGGATATTTTTTTTTATTTTTAGCGGGAATTCTTTTTATGCGGTCCATTTCGAATGGAGCTGCACCCCGTGACCCGCTTTTTGCAAAGAGACGTCTTTCGCCTATCGCACTGACTGATGAAAAACTAAAAGTAGTCCCACTAATCGAAACCAGCTTTGGACTAAAAGCTTCCACTATATTCTTCCCGGCTCCAGCATATTCTATCCCGAACCCGGAAAGAAAATCAAAAGTTTCAAGGAGCCCCCGGCTACCATAATCCATTGTGTGATTGTTTCCCAAAAAAACCATATCCACGCCAATGTCTCTCAAAGAGAGAAGATCCTCATCCTTTGCATGGAAAACATACGGTTTTTCCGGATCAGATAGTGCCGATTCGATTATGGGTGTTTCCAGATTTACAATACGGAAATCAGCTTCCGCAAAAATCTGGCGTAGGCCTATGAGTGCTGAATTTCTTCCAAATTTTTTTTTCGATTCCTCAATCCCCCAATTGAACATTACATCTCCGCCAAGAAGGATCTTTGTTTTACGGATTGCAACCGGTTCTGATCCCGATTCAAAACAAAAAAATGTCAGGAAAACAAATACGCCGGCGCTTTTTATGCAATTTGATGTCATCTTTATTTCTTTTTTGCCGTATAACCTAGTAACAATGAAAATATTCGGGGACTTTTACAACATGAAAAAATTTATAATCATTATTCTTGCGTTGCTGACATTTGCAGCTTGTGAGAATAAGAAAAAGAAAAATATATTACCGCTCCTTGCACTTACTCAGGCAGGATCGGCTTCACCGGCAAAACCTGGGACAAATTCCGGAACAGATACGACAGCGGCCGGAGAGACTACACCTGCTACTACCGCAACAAACAGCGCAGCTCCCACTGCGACTCAAACCACGAATGACTCAACAGGCACTGTACCGTTTACATACCAGACTTCGGAGACTGTTCCTGTTTCGGTCACAGTTACTGATAGCAACAGTCCTGTTGAGGGAGCCATCGTTACAATTTCTGACGGTTCAACCGGGGAACCAAATATCCTGCTCCAGGGAGTTACAAATGCAAGCGGAACGGTAAGTGGAACAATTACCGTCAGCACTACCGTTACCCAGGTCCAGGCCGAAATTAATTTAGGAACAGCGGTTGTTACACAACCTGTAAATTTGACAAATGTAGTTACTGTGAACAGACAGATCAATGTGGTCGGAGATTACAATCCGGCCTCCCAGATCGCTGATGCAGATAAAGATGGAATTCCTGATGCAGATGATTTCTATCCAAACGATATTACGCGTGCTACAAAGATCAGATTTCCAGTCCACGATTCCAATACGATTGCGTTTGAAGATCTCTATCCAAGTGCAGGGGATGCTGACCTGAACGACTATGTAATCACTTTCGCAAATGAAGAAGATTTGAACGGGAATGGAAAAGTAGCCAGAATTCGCGGAACATACCAGCACATCGCAAAAGGCGCCGGATACAAACACAAACTGAAAATAAAGTTTCCTGGAATTACGTCCAGTGCTTCCTATAAAAAAGTCATCTATAATGCAAACGGTTCAGTGAGTGTTCCGGAAACAATATCGAGTGTTACTGCAACCGACCTGATCAACGGTCTTGAAATATTACCTGACAGCAGCACTACAATTTCTTCTTCCAATTCAAGCCCGGGACAGACTTTTGCCGCCGGAAAAAAAGCAGTCATCGAAATTACATTCGATACCCCGGTTTCAAAGAGTCTTGCAGGAACAGCTCCCTATGATCTTTATATGTTTGTGATCAGCACAGGACAGGATGTTCACTTCCCTGGTTTATACAAAAATGCAGATCAGACTGATAAATTCCTTGATGTCCATGGATTTCCATGGGCGATCCAGATTCCCGGAATTTGGAAATATCCCTATGAAGGTCTTGATATCAGGAACTCCAGCAAAACCGGTTACGGGCAGTTTTCAGCCTGGGCTTCCTCTCTTGGAGTTTCAAATAAGAACTGGTACGAAACAGTAACAGATTCTTCGAA
>JAIOQL010000390.1 GCA_021413405.1 Leptospira sp. | reverse complement strand
TTGACTGTTCTGCGTAAAGCGGTGGGGAAATTTCTGAATGCAAGGGAAAACAGGGAAACTGAAAATGCACGGAAAATTGTCTATCTTTGCATTGAAAAAAAATCTAACCCGAACTCACAGGATAAAAGTGGAAAGACCGTTTTGAGTGATATTGCACTAAATTATAAGGAAGAAAACAAACCGAAAGCCATAGAGGCAGCAAAAATGATCCTGACAAACGGTGGAGATCCGACAATAAAGGATAGTAAGGATAATTCCCCTGCTTACTATGCAGAAAAAACAAAAGATCCCGAACTGATTGAATTATATAACAAAAGAAATTAGAATTTAGATAATAGCACTCGGAATAAATATCAGGAGAGAAACACAATGTCATATAAAAATGAAGAATCACATTTCAATTCGTCGAAGGACGGAACTAAAATTTTCTACCAGTCCTGGACAAAAACAAAGCCTGGTGCCGGGAGGGTGCTGGTTTTTCAGCATGGATTTGGCGAACATAGCGGGAGATATGGAAACCTGCTTGATAAATTTAAAGACAGCAATGTGAATTTTTATGCTCTTGATTCCCGTGGTCACGGACGTTCGGAAGGAAAGAGGGGGCACGTTGACCAATTTCAGAATTATATAGATGATCTGACTGAATTCATAGACATAGTGAAGGAAAGAGAAAAGGCAAATAAAATTTTTCTTCTCGGGCATTCACTCGGAGGAGTGATCGTTTTGCAATATACGATTGAAGGGGTGAATCAGAATAATCTTCATGCACTAATCGTTTCTTCGCCGGCTATCAGAGTAAAAATGAATCTCGAAAGACAGATTAAGAAAGCTGTTGCCAGGGTTTTCGCATATATCATGCCAGCCGTTACACTCGATGCCAAGCTGGATGTAAAATTCCTGAGTCATGATCTCGGAGTTGTAAAAGCATATACTGAAGATCCGCTCGTTCACGGCATGATTTCATTCCAGATGGCAAGCAATCTTTTCAATCTTTCACGTTCTATCCGCGACAAAGCGAAAATAATTCGCGTGCCGGTTCTACTCTTTCATGGGGAGCAGGATGGAATCGCGGATGTAGAGGGAAGCAAGGAACTTAACCAGAGCCTGCTTTATAAAAATAAAAAATTCAAAATCTATCCGGGTCTTTATCACGAAACAATGAATGAGCTTCCGAAAGACAGGGAAATAGTTCTAAATGACATCAAAGATTTTGTTGATTCTATTGTCAGGGAGTCGATTCCGGTTCAGATCAAAGCTGCAGTAGCGAAGCTCCTTCCAAAAAAAGAGCCAGCTCCAAAAAAGAAAGTTGTAGCAAAGAAAAAGTAGTTTTTTCTATTTTGATTTTGGGTCGTTATGGAACTACAAACGGTTTCCGTCTTTGTCGGTTTTAATGAGAAATGCATCGTAACTTCCCTGCGGATTTTGTCCGTCAAGTGGTGTATTGATCCATCCGGTAATGAAAAATTCAGATTTAGCATTTATAACAATAGAGGAGCCACACATCCCATCGTTTGAGGCAATCCGTTTTGTCCAAAGGTTTGTCCCGGTTCCGGTGAATTTCGAAAATAGGGCATAGTGACCGCCTTCACCGCCTACTAACACTACGTTATTGCTTGAATCCGTTGCGATTCCATATCCATCATCCATATCCGGTCCACCTATAAGGCGGATCCAATCGGTAGTTCCGTTGGATGAATATTTTGCAATGAAGGCGTCGTAGGATCCCCCAAAGGATTGTCCACCCAATGACCCGCCAGCCCGACCGGTCATTAAAATTTTGTCTTCAGAATCGACAACCACACCATATCCATAATCCTGACCTGCGCTTCCCAGCAATTGACTCCATTTCAAGGTTCCTGCTGAATCCAACTTAGCTAGGAAGGCATCGTAACCAATTCCTCCGGAAACTGAATACCCTGTAGGGTATACATTTTCCTGGGAATCCAAAGCGATTGCAGCGATGATGCTGTTTCCAGACAGTGGTTGCATCCACTGCTGATTTCCGGAACCATCATATTTCAATACAAATGAGCTTGCAATTCCGGTGTGACTATCATAAGAATACCCACCAACATAAATGACTGTTCCTGCGGAATTAACGGTCAGTGCGGCTCCTTTGATGTTGGCAACTTTTATGCTCCACTGCACGGATCCGGCAGCCGAATATTTTTTTAAATACCAGAAAGTATCACCATTGTTATAGCATAAACTATAAATATATCCGTGGGAATCCGACGTAATCCAAACAGCATCATTATTAACAATAGAAATCTGTGCACCCTTTCTATCATGCTTGGCTAAAAATCCCTGGATGCCGGACATTGTCCCGGAAACATAAGTATTACCTGACTGATCCAAGGTTACGGACAGCCCCGAATCCCAGCCGCCTCCTCCAAATATTCTGGTAAAAGGCCGAGCCACTACCGGTTGATCGGTGGTCGTTGGCGACCCATTTTGCGATGAATTTGCCGATCCTGGCGGGTTTAGTGATGCTATTGAAAGAATTTTTGCTGAATCACCGTTTCCCTGTGCGCACCCGATAGTAATAAGAAGCAAAGCTATTATTATACAAAGGAGTTTATAACTTTTTCGGTATAAGCCAGTTTTGCTATTCATTCCTCTTCCGTTTTCATGACTATTAGACAGCATCATACTCCTTTTTTTGGGTTCAATCAATAAATTTTTAGAGGTGAAAGGGAAATTAAATAGATCCGGCCATTGTTTAATTTGTTAAAACTCCAAAAAGTCATTTGATAACGATCAAAATTCTTTGCTGTCCGGAAAGAATTGCTATGATTAACCTGCCTATGCATGTTTTCAATGCTGCCATATGCAATGTAACAAATCCGCAGATAATCCGAATACAGATTATGAAAACGTTCATTCTGCTCTTCCTCTCTTCAATTCTATTTTTTGCGATCTATTCCGACAAAAAAAATCCGTATGACGAACTCGAAAATTATTGGGTTGGAAAACGTGCTCCCGAACTTTCTGAAGGCGATTGGATCAATTCAAGCCCTCTTTTGCTTTCTCAAAATAGAGGAAAAGTTATTCTCCTCGAATTCTGGACCTTCGAATGTCACAATTGCAAAAATACTTTACCTTTTGTTATTCGTTGGAATAAAAAATTCAGACAGGAGAATTTTCTGACAATCGGCATTCACACTCCAGAATTCGAAAATGAAAAAGTTTTGAACAATGTCAAGGCAGCTGTAAAGAAATTGAGAATTGAATATCCTGTAGTAACTGACGAAAACTTTGCAACCTGGTATAGTTATCATCAGCAATTCTGGCCGGTGATGTATCTGATCGATAAGAAAGGGAGAATCCGTTATATGCACATCGGGGAAGGAAATTATGGTGAAACAGAGAAAAAAATTCTCGAACTTCTCAATGAATCATAGAAAGTTAAATTATAATGATTGTAGTCACCGGGGAAACAAATTGTATAAAGGGAATCTCCAATTCAGAATCAGAAATTTCCCAATACAGGAAATTCATAGTATGCAAATCCTGCCACAATATAATTACATCTCCGCTTGAAGTTATTGTCGTCGATGGAAAACACCGTCACCTTTTTGTAAATCCTTCAGGAGTGCTTTTTGAAATATCCTGTTTTAGTTCTGCACAAGGATGCAAAGATATTTCAGAACCAACGACAGAGTTCTCATGGTTTCCTTCTTTCGAGTGGTCGATTGCAGTTTGCAATTCCTGCAGCATTCATCTTGGATGGAATTACATTTCAAAGGAATCCGGTTTTTATGGACTCATTCGTGACCGCCTGGTCGAAATTGCTGTAGATCAAATTCACTAATATTTTCCTGGATAGTGCGACGCCAGTTTTATGAATCTGAAATAGCCGCTTAATTTGTTTAAAGGTATGAAATGCCTTTTTGATTTTCCTTCACTTGACATAAAACCCTCTGAAAGAATTATTCCAACTATGGCTAAATTGTCCGGAAATCCCGTTAAGGAAGCAAAGAAAGAAAAACAAAGTCCTCTTTCTTCCATTTTGTCTCTTGTTTTTATAATAGTTCTCGTTCTTGCATTTAAGTCCTCCATTCTCGATGCAAATAATATTCCAACCGGTTCTATGATCCCCACACTGAAGATCGGAGATTTCCTCTTCGTGAATAAAATGCGTTATTCAATCAGGATGCCGGGAACTGAAAGAGAATTGTTCAGAATCGATGATCCGAAACGCGGCGACATTGTTACTTTTGATCCACCAACACATGCAATCAGTGAAGAAAAAAGCCAACTCGCGATGTTTTCAAAACGTTTTGTAAAACGGGTTGTTGGTATGCCTGGCGATATAATCAGGATAAACCGTAAAAGTATCGATACTACCCGGGGAAGAGTGGACTATTCTTTTTTTGAATATAAAGAACGCGGGTCGGACAGTTTTAAAAATTATAATCCAATTGAAACTTCAGTCGGAAAGGAATTGTCTGATCTTGATAACCCGGAAGCGTCCAAGAGGGCTTTGTTTCTGGAAGAAAAAAGAAATTTCAAACATTTCGTACTGGAAGGTTATGATGACGAAAGGAGATTTTTAATTTCTGGTATGGGTGGAGATTTCAGAGTAGGGTGTGATTTCAAAACCGGTTGCGAAATTCCGGATGGCCAGTATATGGTCATGGGAGATAATCGTGATGATTCTTCCGATTCAAGGGTCTGGGGATTTGTAAAACGCGAAGACATTCTGGGAAAGGCTTTGATTATCTATTTTTCAATCAACTGGAAAGATAATACCCGTATGAATGTACGATGGAGCCGGATCGGAAGAATTCTCGAATAGGAAAAGAACAATCGGAGATAAGAATAAAAATCTTCCGGACATCAGGGAACTTTCCGGGCTCGGGCTTGAATTTTGTTTCATCATAGTAATATCAGTATTTTCAGGGAATTATCTCGATGAAAGGTTTGATATTTCTCCCCTGTTTTTATTAATTTTTTCAATGGGCGGATTTGCCTTTGGAATTTACTATATCCTAAAACGATCAAAAGGTAAGCAAGAATGACTTTAATTGCCGGATTTCAAAAATTTGAATAACGGTGTACCAAAATTGATCCGGTTTAAAACTCCAGATCACGAAAACGCACCGCTGACTTCCCTGATTCTGATCTATCTCACCTCTTCTCTTTTGGTTTATGGGTTTCTTGTTGTTGCAAAAGGTCCTTTTTACTCCGTACTGATTCAGGGACTCATTACCGGAACTGTCATTCAGTTTATAATTTTTCAGATCCGGTTCTTTATCATTAGAGAGAAGCAGTCAAATGCGGTTCCAAAACAACTCTTCTTCATTTTTGTTTCATTTGTCCTGAATGGAACAATTCTTGGCGTAGTAATTCTGAAGGACTGGAATTTGGAATTTATTTCCGGTTTTTTTATTGCAATTATTGTTAATATTTTTAACATTGTGTTCGCAGTATTATTGAAATATTCGTCGTCAGAATCAAATAAAAGGTAAAATGTTCAAAAAATTTCTTCCGGTCATCCTGATTTGTTTATTTTCATTCGGTTCTTCTGTTTTTGCAGAGGAAGCGGAACACAAGGCAGCTGAATTTGATTTATCTGAAGTCCTGGTTCATCACCTAATGGATCATCCTGAATTTCCGTTCAATATCGGCGGACGCAGAGTCTATGTTGGGGATCCTCTTTTTGACCCTGAAAATCCAGCCATCTTTGATGATCACACCGCAGGAAGAAAGTTTCATTATATTGGCGGATTCGATCTTCATATAACAAAACGAGTTGCAATGATGTGGGTAGTTACCTTCTTTTTGTTTATCATCTTCATTCCTGCGGCAAGACTGATCGCGAAAAATCCATACAGAATTCAGTCAAAGTTCACCAGCTTTGTTGAAGTTCTGGTTTCCTTTATTAAAAAGGATGTCGCCGATCAAAATATGCATGGTCATGGTCACGCATATTACCATTACCTTCTTTCTCTTTTCTTTTTCGTATTATTTTGCAATCTTTTTGGAATTATTCCGCCACTGGGTGAACTTCCTTACATGTTTTCTTCTACTGCGGGGCATCACGAAACACCTTTTCTGGCAAAGATCTGGAGCGGGATCACTGTCACTGGTGACGTTTCAGTGACTATGACTTTGGCAATTTTCACATTATTGATGATTTATGGAACAGGATTCTCCTATCAGGGGTTCAAGTTTATTTTGAATTCCGTGCCGAACGGAGTGCCTATTCTTCTCTTTCCATTGATGTGGCCTCTTGAATTCATCGTTTCCCCTTGCGCAAAGGCTTTCGCGCTCACCATTCGTCTTTTGGCGAATATGACAGCGGGCCATGTTATCATACTGGCGCTTCTAGGTTTTATTTTCGAATTCAAATCCGCATATATTGTTCCTGTTTCTGTTGCAGGAGCGGGTGCGATCTACGTTCTTGAAATTTTTGTAGCATTTTTACAGGCATTTATTTTTACTTTACTGACTTCGATCTTTGTTGGATCGTCGATGCACAGGCATTAATTTTTTAAATAACACAGTTCAAAATAGGAGAAATATATGGATTTTGGTTTAGGTTATATTGGTGTAGGTATTGGAGCGGGACTTGCCATTCTCGGTGCTGGTCTTGGAATTGGAAGAATTGGCGGGCAGGCAGTTGAGGGTATGGCAAGACAACCGGATGCTGCTGGTCCAATCCAAACAGCAATGATCATTGCTGCGGCTCTTATTGAAGGTGCTGCGTTATTCGCTCTTGTGATTGCTTTTCAGGCAGCCGGGGTTTTAAACAAAGAACTTCCAAAATCTGTTGAAAACATGAAACCTGCTGCTCAGGTAGAAAGCAAAGGAAAATAAATTTTGGTTTTCTTGGCATCAGGCGGCGGACTCAACCTATTAGAAGTAAATCCAGGGCTTGTGTTCTGGACGGTTTTTACATTTCTGGTAGTTGTTTTAGTTCTTAAAAAATTTGCTTGGGATCCAATTTTAAAAGCTCTCGATGCGAGAGCGGAAAAAATTCATGGGGATATAGACAAAGCTACCGAGCTGAAAACTCAGGCAGAAGAACTCTATAA
Source organism: Leptospira sp. (assembly GCA_021413405.1). Lineage (GTDB taxonomy): Bacteria > Spirochaetota > Leptospiria > Leptospirales > Leptospiraceae > JAIOQL01. Next base: position 322 of record JAIOQL010000390.1, on the reverse strand, counting down.
GTCCTATGAGGCAAAAATTATTGCCGCAAAAGATGAAGCAGTCAAAATAGTCGACGAAGCGAAGAAGGATGCCGGTGTTTTGAGAAATAAAATGCTGGAAGATACATCCTCGGATATAAAGCATTTGAAGGATCAGTCTCTGAAAGACATTGAATTGGCAAAAGCAAAAGCGGTGAAAGAATTGCACGAAAGTGTTGTTGAACTGTCGGTTCAGATTGCGGGCCAGATTTTAGAGAAGAAACTCAAATCAGAGGATTATTCCTCATTCGTTCAGGCAGAAATCGGAAGACTAAAGAATCTGAAAGTTTAAAATGGATCAGAT
>JAIOQL010000062.1 GCA_021413405.1 Leptospira sp. | reverse complement strand
TGTGGGACCAAGACCCGCTCCTTGCTTTCCCGTTCTTCTGAAAATGGAAACATCGCGGTCAGATTTATGCTTCTGGATCACTACATCAGTATAGGAATTTATGTTATATTTTTTTTCGTAGGATTCAAATGTGGGATCATTCTCTTCTGTGAGTTTATGAGCGACATCCACACCGATACCTCCTCCACCTATCACTGCTACTTTCTTTCCGGGTTTGAATTTTCCGGTGAGATAGTCTGTATAATTTCCTGTTGGAAGATTCTCAATTCCCTCCAATGTAAATTCTCTCGGTTTCACGCCAGTTGCAAATATGATTGCATCGGGGTTTATCTCTTCGAGCATTCCGATATCACAATTTGTATCCAAACGCATTTCTACTCCAAGCGCCGGAAGTTCGTTCATAAAATATCTGATTGTTTCTTTGAATTCCGATTTTCCCGGTATATTAGAAGCTAGTTGAAATTGTCCTCCAATCTCTTTTGCTTTTTCTATAAGAATAACTTTGTGGCCGAAAGATGCACTGGCCCTTGCCGCTTCGAGTCCTCCGGGTCCGGATCCGATCACCACGACTTTTTTTGGCTTAACAGTTTTATCTTTTATAAAATCCAGTTCGTTGACGGCTTCCGGATTCACGAGACACGAAACAGATTTATCGATGAATGCATGATCAAGGCAGGACTGGTTGCATGCAATGCATGTGTTGATCCGGTTCGACATTCCGGTCTGTATTTTTTTTACAATGTACGCATCCGCGAGAAATGGCCTTGCCATTGAAATTATGTCAGCCTGGTTACTATCAAAAATCCGCTTCATCGTGCCCGGATCATTGACCCTGTTTGATGCTATTACGTGAACGCCAGGAGTTTTTTCTTTTATGCGTCCTGCGATATTCGCCCATGCTCCCCGCGGTACGAGCTGACTGATAGTAGGAATTCTCGATTCGTGCCAACCGATTCCAATGTTTAATGCAGACACACCTTCCCTTTGTAAAGTTTGCGCAAGCAAACACACTTCTTCAAAAGTAGGATTACCGGGGATCAGATCGATTCCCGACATTCTGAAAATAACAGGAAATCCTTCCGGAAGATTTTTTATTACCGAGCGCAAAACTTCGATGGCCATGCTCATCCTTCGATTTGCATCCCCGCCAAAATGATCGTCCCGCTGATTCGTGACAGGAGAGAAGAACTGGTTTATGAGGTATCCCTCACTCCCCATAATTTCAACGGCTCCAAAACCAGTTTCATTTGCTAACTTTGCCGCAATACCAAAGTCCTCTACAGTTTTCCAGCATTCTTCTTCGGTGAGTGCCCTCGGCACATAACGGTTGATAGGAGCACGAATCGCGGAAGGAGCGACACAATTCCTGTCAAATGCATAACGACCCGCATGAAAAAGCTGGGCACAAATAATCCCCTTCCCTTTCAAAAGAGTATTCATCTTAGCAAGTTCAGATGCATGATCTTCCTGCTGAATATTAAAAAAATGTTTCGAGCCTCTTCCTTCCTCGTTTACACTGATTCCACCTGTTACAATGAGACCAACTCCACCCTCGAACCTCTTCCCGTAAAATGCAGCCATCCTCTCAGCAGTTCCCGTTTTACCCTCAAGACCAAGGTGCATTGATCCCATCACGAACCGGTTCGGTATTGACGATTTTCCTATTTTTATCGGCTGAAACGCTCTTTCCATAATCAGATCTCCATAAATTACCATTGGTAATATAATCAGATGCCAGAAAATAGCCGGATATTACAAAAATCAAGAATTAAATTACCGCCGGTAAATATAATCTTGCAAAAAACAAATCCCGT
>JAIOQL010000486.1 GCA_021413405.1 Leptospira sp. | reverse complement strand
TTATGATAACGCTCTGAAGTCAGAGCTGTCAGCTGAATATGACCATAGTCAAAAATTATGGAATCGTTGGAAAGATCCAATGAGAACTGAAGTTCCCTTGACGCCGTTTTCAAAACGGTTATTGGCAGATCAATTTCCATCTCTGAATCTCGATTCCATTCGGATCAGCAATGGGGGAGTTTCGAATGCGATTTGGACAACATTGTCTGGCGGCAGTCCGATTACACCAGGTTGTTGCACAATATATAGCGGAAATTCCTCTCCAAATAGTCCTGGCGGCATTAATCAATTCGGAACAAGTACAGTTTCAACGCTTCGAGGAATGCCTTTAATCGCTCACGAATTAACGCATCCTGTTCAGAATTCTGGCTTAGGTCTCGGATTTGCCACGAGATATTTGGGGGCTGATAAATTAGTTAGTGGAATTTCTGGTAGAGGTAATTATGATGTGACAAGATTTTATCCAGACACTGATCTTTTCATTCAAAATCCAGCAAAAATTATTGGAAATGAATCAAATTTCACGTATACCAATTCTAATCAGGAAACGCGATATACAACGTATGATTCTTGGGCAGAACTACAGAAAGATATGATGAAGAACCGGATAAAACAGCTGGGACTCAGCAATGATAGGTTGCAACCGCAATGAAAGTGATCTTGATATTCCTTCTTTTTATTGGAGGTTGCCAGAGCAGAATCCAGAGAAATGTTGCTGAAACATTCATGGAACAGGGTGTGAGATATTTTGTGATTAAGGATATTGAAACTGGGCAGAATACAAATATTGCATTGAATACAATTGAAGTTTTTGATTTTGATGGGAAAAAATTATTCTGGTATTCTGGACATTTTAGTAAATCGGAATCCAGCGCAGATCGCATTCCATACGGTTTGATTGCAAAACAATGTATGGGAGTCACTAATGATTATGGGGAAATTTTATGTTTTGCAAAACCTCTGGTGAAAGGGAAGAAATATATATTTGCTCCCAGTATTGAAGGGGCTCCATATATTAGAGATATTGAGAATCTTATTTTTGTTCATTAGATTCGAAGTAGATCTTACTTATTCACAATTTCGGTAATTTGTTTTTTTGCGAGGAAGGCATCGAGAAGTTCTTTAACTGTGCTTTTATCTTTTTCGGAAAGCTTTTCTGTTTTTTGAAACATATTTAAGAGTTCTTTATCCTGAAAATTAACCTTGATTCCGTTTTCGGAAATACCTTCGAGTAAAAAGTCAGTGCTTACAGAAAAGAACTGAGAAAGTTTTCTCAGGGTTTCTGCGGTGGGCTCCACGGCTCCGTTTTCGTAGCGAACGATATTATTTTTATGAACACTGATAGCTTCTGCCAGTTCAGCCTGGGAGATATTTTTCTGGGAACGTAGATCACGAAGTCTGATTGCAAAAGAACTTTTTGCAATGACGGGCTTTCTTTTTTGGACGGTTGCGGTCTTGCTCACAAATTCATTAAACCGGGAAAGATAAAATCTGTCGAGAAAATAGTTCCACACTTCAGTAGTGAAAATTTATTAAAACACTTGACATGCTACATATATATGTAACTAAAGAACATTTATATGTTTTTAAATTTTTTTCTCAAAAAGGAGCCTTCCCGATGCCCCAAAAAATTCCACAGGTGAAACTTGCCGAGATCAAACGGAACACCGACCTTGTGGCTCTTGTGCGTTCGTATGGGATCGAACTAAAGGCACAGGGCAGGAATTATACCGGCAGATGCCCGTTTCATGAGG
>JAIOQL010000485.1 GCA_021413405.1 Leptospira sp. | reverse complement strand
GGGGATGTCGTCAAGAAAGGGGACCGGATTGGCGAGATCGGAAATTCCGGGATGTCGGATGCCCCGAACCTGCATTTTGGAATATATTCATCCGATTTCAAATCGATCTTTTTCAAATTTGAAAAAGTGAAAGTTATCCTCAAAGATCAGTCCGTAGTAACCGATGAGCCATATAAACAGGGGTCTATCGTAGAAAACTAGTTCATCTGCTTACGTCGATTTTCGTCCATAAATCTTAAAATCCCCGTTACTGTTTCCAGAACCGGAGTCTTCACTTTCAGTTTTTTTGCGATCCTTAGAGGCTCTCCAAAAATCGCATCTACTTCCATTCTATTTCCTTTTTCAAAATCGAGCAGCATCGATGTTTTGTAAGGCTTCATTTTTTTAGTTCGTTCCAGCATCGCTTTGATTTCAGAAGCTGGAATTCTGCTCCCTTCCTTTTTTGCAATCAAAAGAACTTCGTTCATCAATTCTTCTGCCAATTCATATGTGTTTTTATTCCTGATTATTTTATCTGTTGTTGCCCGGTTGCAGATGACTGATAGTGAATTGAACGGAATGTTCCAAAGCAATTTTAGCCACCTCAAGTATCTCAGGTCAGCACTCGTCTCTACCGGAATTTCTGCCTTTGAAAATATTTCTGCAATTGTTTTGGCCAATTTAAAATCTTTTCTTTTGAGAGGACCGATTTTTATAAAACCGTAATCGAGGTGTTCTATCTTAGTGTAGGACACTTTATTTATACATGTGAATGCAAGTCCCCCGAAAACAGGGTTATCAGGAAAAATCTTGTGCAATTTTTCCTCTTCGTTTATTCCGTTTTGCAAAAGCAGGATCGAAGAATTTTTCCTTAATAGAGGTGCGAGTAATTCTTTGTATCCGATTATAGGGAGAGATTTCACAGATACGATGACCAGGTCTGCCGGAGTCATGTCAGTTGTGCTGCGGAAAAGTTTTACCTTAGATTTGAAATTTCCCCAGAGACTTCTGATTTGCATTTGAAGAATTTCGGATTTTCTCCGCGCAGAGCGCGTCTGCATTTCGGTTTTAAATCCGGCCTTCTCAAGTTTTGCACCGTAGAAAATCCCGACTGCACCTGCGCCGACAACAGAAATATTCTTCATGTCCCGAATTAGCTGAAATTTAATTCAAAGCATCGATCTGGAACAGCACACACGAAATATTGTCTGCTGAACCCCGTTGAATGGAAGCTTCTATGAGCGAGTTGCATAATATTTTAAGGTCAGATTTGAACTTATCGATCAGATTTTTTATTTCCGGATCCGTGAGCGATTCAATCAGCCCGTCGCTACAGATAAGAAAGATTTCCTGTGCCCTGATTTTTCCTGAAAGATCAAATATATCCAGAGTAATGTCTTCAAGCCCGCCACCGATACAGCTCGTTATGAAATTGCTTTTGATAGCAAGACCTGCCTCTGCGGAGGCTGTGTGGTCTTGTGTTACCTGAGCCAGTTCTTTTGAGTTTAGTCTGTAGACCCTGCTGTCTCCTACATTAAAAACGAAAAAAGTTCCATCGGATATATAGCATCCCGTGAGAGTGGTTCCCATTCTGTAGAGACTCTTACCAACGGAATATTTGTTCACATCTTTGTGAATTTCCCGGATCAAATTGGAAATTTCCCCTGAGGGCATTTTTTTTTTGAAAGAAGTTCCATCTTTCAATTTCTCAAGTGTCATTTTGCTTGCCACTTCTCCGGAGGAATGGCCGCCCATTCCGTCAGCTACAGAAAGAACGATCGCTGATTTTTCAGAATCAGCAGATCTTGTCGATTCCATTCCACCTGAATCCAGATTAAAGAAAATTTCCCCGTTGCAAAGGATCGAATCTTCGTTGTGATCCCGGACTGCGCCCTTGTCAGTATAACCGTAATAGGATATTTTCATTTAACTGATTATATATACTCAAAAATATAAAAAATTGCTCACTTAAATTAATAAGATTTAAAAGGCTTACGGGTCAATCTATTTTAAACAATTTGCAATTCCCGGGCGCAGATTGAATTACTGGTTCTATGATTTTTCGGCTCAATACTCCGATACATCTTTTTGAAAACATTGGAAGCTTTCAGCTTTTTATTAAACGGGAAGACAGAAGTTTTGCTTCGTTTGGCACGAAGATCAGGAAATTTCAGGGACTATTGAATTTTCTCCGGGAAAATTATTTTAAAAATGTAATTATTTCAGGTAACCCTCATTCTAATTTTGTATCTGCATTTACTTATCTTTTGCATTCAATGAAATTTTCTGTCTATTCGATTCTGACTACAAGAGATAAAAAACTGGAAACGGGACGGTCAATTCTGAGCCGGAGATTTTCGAATGAAATTGTTCATCTCGATTCCGGGACAGATGCTTTCGCTGAGATAAATAGAATTCTTGACAAAAGTTCCGGAACTTTCCTTGTCCCGGAATTTGGTTTGCACGAATCCTGTTTCGAAGGTCTCGAAAGTCTATGGGCGGAAATTGAATCGGCCCGGATTCATTATGATTATGTGTTTCTCGATCTGGGAAGCGGCCTGACATTTTTGTCCGGGCTCCGGTTTTTCCATTCGCCGGAGAGAACCTTTGTAGGAATTTCTATTGGAACCAGTGAGGAGAAAATGAATAGCGAAGTAATTTCGCTTTCGCAAAAACAAAGAGACTTAAGGGAAAAGGATTGTATATTCACCAGGGAGGCCTTTTGGGGCACACAGGGGCCTTCCTCGAAAAAAAATAAAGACACTGCACCCTTCATTTTTGACAATGGCTGTATGAAGACAATGTTTGAAAAAATATGGGAAGACCACCTGGTTCATACGGATGAAGGATCTTCTGTAATTTACATCGATCGTCATTTGGTTCATGAAGTAACAAGCCCACAAGCTTTCGAAAGCCTCAGGCTGGCAAAACGGAAGGTCAGGCGTCCCGAGGCAACTTTTGCTACAATGGATCACAATGTATCTACCCGGGCTCCGAGTATGACTGTCGGTGATCCGATTTCTCTTCTTCAGATGAAAACCCTGGTCGACAATTGCAAAGAAAATAATATTACACTTTTTGATTTATCTCACCCGGACCAGGGTATTGTCCACGTTGTCGCACCGGAACTCGGTATCACTCATCCGGGAATGACTCTCGTTTGTGGAGATTCGCATACTTCTACTCATGGAGCGTTTGGAACACTTGCTTTTGGGATTGGAACAAGTGAAGTGGAACATGTTCTTGCGACACAAACACTGATTCAACAAAAACCTAAAACGATGGAAATCCGGATTGATGGAAAACTTTCAGCAAATGTAACACCCAAAGATATAGTCCTTGCTATCATCGGAAAAATCGGAACCGCCGGAGCTAACGGATATGTAATTGAATATTCCGGGGAGGCGATCAGAAACCTGAGTATGGAAGGCAGAATGACCATTTGCAACATGTCAATAGAGGCGGGTGCCAGGGCTGGACTGATTGCACCGGATGATATCACAGTGAATTATATCCGGGGCAGAGAATATGCCCCCAAGGAAAGTCACTGGGAAAGTGCTGTGAAAAAATGGAAATCCTATGCGACGGATAAAGGAGCCGAGTTTGATAAAACTGTGATACTGGATGCAAATGAAATTTCTCCCATGGTTACATGGGGAACATCTCCTGGCCAGGTCATCGGCGTAGCCGGAACTGTTCCGGATCCTTCCAGTTTTCCGGATGCAGTTGCGAAGACAAGTGCGGAAAATGCTCTACAGTATATGGATCTGAAACCGGGAATGAAAATTACAGACATCACATTGAACAAAGTTTTTATCGGATCCTGCACAAACTCACGGATTGAAGACCTGCGGATTGTGGCGGATACTGTGAAAGGAAAGAAAGTTTCCAACAAAGTCAACGCAATCATTGTACCAGGTTCAGGCCGGGTAAAACGTCAGGCAGAAAAAGAAGGTCTTGATAAAATTTTCCTCGAAGCAGGTTTTGAATGGAGAAATCCGGGCTGTTCTATGTGTCTTGCTATGAATGATGATGTGCTTTCTCCCGGAGACAGATGTGCTTCTACCAGTAACCGTAATTTC
>JAIOQL010000484.1 GCA_021413405.1 Leptospira sp. | reverse complement strand
ACAAAGGAACATGATACAATTCGCTCGATGTAAACTGATATCCACCTGCAATTTCGCGCAGAAAAAATCCTCCATTTTTTTCAGAATAATCAAGGATCAGCTCATCTACAAATTCCCTGACTTCTCCTTTCTCAATCCCGGAGGCATCTGAAAGTGAGGAAAGTTTAACGGGTTCTGAGGAAAGAAAGATCAGGGCCTCAATGAGTCCTTTATAATAATTTCTGTCTTTTTCGATATTATCCAAATTGTTCTAAGCCTTGAGAATTTTAATATCACCGAACATTTTATGTTGCCTGACAACTGCAAATTTTAATTTTACAATTTCCAGAACTGCCAGAAAAGAAGCAACAATCTCCCCAACTTCCGGTTTTTCAACTTCAAAAATTTCGAAGAAAAAAACCTCATTTTTTAATTTTAACAGATTTTCAAGATGAGTAATTTTTTCTTCGACGGAGAATCCATTTTTTGCAATCAATACGTCAGGTATTTCATTGTTCTTGGAATTTTTTTCAAGGATAGTATTGAATGCGGAAATCAGTTCAAGCAGACTGACTTCCAGCCAATTTTCATCTTCCGGAAAATCAATGAGAATCTGGTTTGATTCGCGGTTGAACACTCCTGAAGAAATTTTTTCTATTTCCCCGAGATCCTTACCGGCGAGCTGAAATTTCTTGTGTTCCAGTAACTTTAATACAAGATCTTTTGGAAGTGTGTTTTCCTGATCCTCTTCTTCATATCCTGGATCCGGCAATAGTGCTTTTGATTTCAGGTAAACCAAATTGGCTGCCATTAATGTGAATTCGGCACCGAGTTCAATGGAAAGACTCTGGCTAATTCTTATAAAATTTATAAAATCTTTTGTTATGCGGGAAAGAGCGACGTCGAATATATCGATCTGATAACTTTCAATCAGATTCCAGAGTAGAGAAAGAGGGCCTTCCGTTAATCCGCCTTCAGAATTATTCCACCTGACCGTAAAAACGGGATTATCTTCTGTCTCAGACATCTCCATCGGAAGACATCATAGTCCCAATGCTTTGGCAGCGGCCTGCTGCAATCTTTCCGGTGGGAATGGTTTTACTACAAAATCCTTGACTCCCATCTTAATTGCTTTTGCAAGCAGGTCTTCCTGTCCGAGAGCAGTGACCATAATTATTTTTGCTTTTGGATCTATTTTGATTATTTCGCGAGTAGCTTCAATTCCATCTTTTTCCCTCATCGTTATATCCATAGTAACGAGATCAGGTTTTAGCGTCCGGTATTGCTCTACTGCAATGTTTCCATTCTCTGCTTCACCAACTATTTCATGGCCTGCGGAAGTCAGCGCGTCCTTAACTAAGGTTCTCATAAATTTCGCATCATCTACTACCAGGATCCTGGCCATGTTTAATTCCCTCTTTCCTCTATAATTCTTACTATGTTCATAGCTATCTTTTCAAGCGGAAGGACACTGTCCACCGCACCCATTTCAATAGACTGTCTATTCATGCCAAAAACAACTGAAGTTTTTTCATCCTGCGCAATAGTAAATCCACCACCATCGCGGATCGCTTTGATGCCATGGGCGCCATCCTTACCCATGCCTGTCATAATCACTCCTAAAATAGAAGTCCCGTACGTCAACCGTAAGCTGTCTAATGTCACATCTATTGAAGGTCTGTGTCCATTAACCTGACTTCCGTGATCCAGTTCAATTGAAATATTCAGATCGCTCCTTGTAGCCTTCATATGATAATCTCCGGGGGCCAGATATGCCGTTCCTGCCTCAACTCTTTCACCATTCTCGGCCTCCTTGACCCGGATTGCTGAATTATCGTTCAGACGATCCGCAAACGCCTTCGTAAAACCGGCAGGCATGTGCTGTACAATAAAGATCGGGGTTCTGAAATTTGCAGGAATATCGTGCAAAAATTTATGAAGAGCGCTTGGCCCGCCAGTTGATGTCCCAATACCGATTGCTTTAATCGGATCCTTTCTTTCCTTACGAACAGATTGCGTTGGATCGGGGGATGGCTTTTTTGCCCCGTGCGAAATTTCTTGGTGAAAATATCCGTGTATTTTTTCAATAAGAAGTCCGCCTACCTCGCTGAGTTCCATGCGCAATATAGAAGAAGGCTTTGGTATAAAATCAATGGCTCCCAATTCAAGGGCCATAAATGTTGCCTCCGCCCCTTTCTGGGTCAGCACTGAAAGCATAATGACCGGAACTTTTTCAGGGCGTTTGCTTAATTCAATAAGAGCAGTTATTCCATCCATAACAGGCATTTCAATATCAAGAGTAACGAGATCCGGTCTTAGTTTCTCCACAAGTTCAATACAATCAAGGCCTGTCTTACCGGTTGCAATTACTTCGATATCTTTCTCTTTGTTCAACAGATCAGAAATAATTGTACGGACCAGCGAAGAATCATCAATCACCAATACCCGAATTTTTTTCGCAACAATATTCATTTGATTTTGCAACTATTCATCCATATAATTATACCACGGATACGCACAGATTAACACTGATACTGCATCCCTATCCGTGTTGATTCGTGTTCATCCGTGGCTTCTGAGACTGTCGAATGTGTGACAAGATTATCTGAGTAGTTTCTCATCGTTGTAATATTACATCATTGAAATAATCACAGTTAACTCGTCGAAATCCGGGAGAAAAAGGAGGTTTCCGAGCAGGTTGTCAGCTTCATGAACAAATTCTGTATGCATACTCAGAAATTTCGTTTTTTCAGGTTTCACAATATCGAGAACATCCTTAAAACTTCCGGCGATAAATTCAGGGACATCCGGAAGAATTTCCGATTTCGATTTATTCGAAATAGCATTAATAACACTTGCACAGACAATATTTGAAATCTCGGATAATACGGAGCGGAGATCTTCTGATATTTTTTTTGGCTCCTTCCTGTTCTCATTCGATTTAAGGAGATCATCTACAAGTTTCCGAGCCTGGGTTTCACCAAACATCATCAGGAGATTTCCATTCAGGCTACCCCGGATTCTTATTTTGAGTCCAAAAAAACCAACATCAGAATTCCGGATTTCCTTTGTCAGTGCCTCTTTATCTGTAAGCGAAATTTCCGGAATAAACAATTCGACATTTGAACCGAGAAGCTGTGAAAGAACCAGTCCGGCATTCATCATTCCGGTGTTAACAACGGATTCAAATTTTTTGATCTGCTCCTTTGAAAGCAGATCATCAATTTTCCTGTCACCAGGCAGCACTGTAGAAAATCTTTCTTTTGTCTGGGCACGAAAATCTTTAATGATTTCCCTTTCAACTGAGGCCTCGACTGATTCCACTGCAACTATCTTTGGCTCTTCAGGCTGTGGCTTTTGTTTTTCCACTGCAGGTTTTGGCAAAATAGTCTCTATGTTCTTCGGTACCTGCTCCTCTTTTTCTCTTTCCGGTTCGCGTGGGATTGGCCGGGCAATACTGATATTGTCATTGCTGCTCATGGAATCACGCCTGGTTTCCGTCCGGTCTTTTTTCCTCTTAGACCTGGACTTATCAGCAAGCATTGCCTGCAGAAGTGTGTTGTTAAAAATATTTGTCGGACTGACTGTTTTCGTTATCAATTCAGAATCTGTAGCTTCAAGAGATCTCGAAGGTGTGATCCGGTTCATTTCAATTGATGCCAGCTCATTGTCGTATAACGCACCTTTTTCGGATGCCAGCTCAACAACCCCCGGAATATCCAGGACAAGGATTATGGTGCCATCACCAAGCATCGAAGCCCCGGTGAGGCCTTTGACGTTTCTGAAATTTTTATCAAGTGATTTGATTACTATTTCCTGCTTCCCGACCAGGTCATCCACTATGAATCCCAATTTTCTGGAATTATAATTCACAATTACTATGGGAACTTCCGTGGCTTCCTTTTTGTTTTTGAGCCCAATTATATCTGAAAGCACATAGACCGGTAAAACTTCCCCGCGCAGATTTATTATTTCATGCCCTTCGAGAGTTGTAATCTGTTCACGCGAAACACGGATAGTTTCGATAACCTCTGAAAGAGGAAACGCATAAATCTCTTCTTCCATCGTAACAAGGATTGCTGAAATAATTGCAAGTGCCTGAGGGAAACATAATATGAATGTAGTTCCCTGACCCGGAGCCGAATTTATTATTATTTTTCCTTTAAAATCCTGAACGAGTTTGTTCACAACATTCATTCCAACACCGCGCCCGGAAATATCCGTGATTTTGTCTGCCGTAGAAAAGCCTGCTGAAAAAATAAACTGGTAGATTTCATTGTCGCTTAACGTACCTGAATTTTAAA
>JAIOQL010000483.1 GCA_021413405.1 Leptospira sp. | reverse complement strand
TTTTAATTTTCCTTTTTTCTCTGCGAGGAGAAAAAAATCATCTTCACCTGGCGGAAATTGCATGTCTGTCGGCTGTTCAAATCCTCCTGCAATTTCATTGAGCCGAATTTCAATCCTGTTCCTTGTCGCATCATTTACATTGAAAACGGGAACCATCTGTTTGGAATTCCCTTCCGGTTTATACTTTTCTGATGCTCCCAGTGCTCCAAGAATTGTTTTCTTGATTGTGTCACAATTTGCGATTGGAAGAAATGTCAGTAACGCAATGAAGACCATCATGGGTCTGGTATTAGATTTATTGATCATAATAGATGTAACATTACGCAATCTATATTTACCGGGTCAATTATAATCAGGTAACAGGAAAATAATCTGTCAGGTCTAAAAACGGTTAAAATTACCGGATAAAAGAAAATCAAATTTCACTCACCCTCCGTTTTTTTCTGAGTCAATCGGGCTGTTGAATTTAGGGAGATCTCCAATCGCTACCCCATACCATGTTGAATTCAGAAAATTCTGGTAGAATGCCCGTTTATACGCAATCTCTGAACTTATGAGAGAAATTTCCGTCAGGAAAAGATCGAGCCTGGATACGGACTTATACCTATAGTTTGATTTTTGTTCTTCAAGATTCCGTTCGGCTGAATTTCTGGATTTTTCATAAAGAATGAGCAATCTCGCGGAATTTGCCCTGCTGTCTTTCGCTTTCCGTATATCTTCAGATGCCTGTCTCTTTGTCTGGGAAAAAAGAAGTTCGGCCTGTCTCTTCACCGATTCCGCCTGACGTATGGAAGCAGTCACAGTCCCGGCAGAAATTAGAGGAAGATTTGCCTGGAGCTGAATTGTGATGTTATCCGTATGATTGGTTCCCTGTTGTGGAAACGACCAGTAATTATTCAGGGTTACAGTGGGAAGGTGGCCAGCCCATGCTTTCTTGAGATTCGCATCTGCTACTTTCATATTTTCTGCCGCAGCCAGGACATCATACCGGTTAATCGCCGGTTCTTCTCCACTCTTTTCAATCGT
>JAIOQL010000035.1 GCA_021413405.1 Leptospira sp. | reverse complement strand
GAAATATTTTTTTCCTGCATTCCAATTTGGAGGGATAATGCTCCGGAACGGCTATTAAATTAAAATTTACCTCATGTATGACAAAAAATAAATTGATTAAATCCGGGAAAATCAATGAAACACAAAATCATTTCTTATAGTTTTGTCGGGGTCTGGAAAAGCCCTCTGGGTCAGGTTCCTAATTTCGACCGGAAATTCTGCCTGGATCTGTTTCAGGATCCTTACAATACCCACATGGGGATTTCACCGGAAGGTTTTTTCATAACCAAGCAGGTTGGGAGTCCTCCATTTTCTTCAGTCCTGATAAATCCGCAGCGGATACAGGTAACCGGCTTTGAGATCTTTGAAGTAATTGTAACTTATGATAAAGTGATCCAGGAAATAGTTAAAGCTACTTCCGGGGCCGTTCCTCTTTTTTTTGACAGCGTCGGGTTAAACACAGAGCATGAATGGACTGAAATGAATGAGAGCGGGGATAAATGGCTCACAGATAAATTCATTGAGAAAGGTCTCTCCAAAGGCAATTTTCAATATTACACCAAAACGTATGACATCCGTTTTGAATTAGTGGGCCATGATGACAGAAAATTCAATATTCTTCTGCAGCCGAGGGCTCAGAATCAGAATGCTATCTTTGGTGCAATCAACGATCACCGGATCTGGACATCATTCGCTTGCCCCGATGCAAAAGCAGTAGAAGAGTTGTTTGATGATTCATTGAACGAACTGGAAAATAAAATTTTCAAAATTTTTCTTGATTAACGTGTTTTCATCAGCTCTATAAATTTCCAGAGATCGCTGTCTGCCGAATGAATACTTTCAATGTCGCATAATGTGCTTTTTTGATTTTCTGGAATCGAGCATTTTACAAAACTCACGGCCCGGTTTTTGTTATTAATGAGGTATCCGTTTATTACAGACTTTTCTTTTTTCTCCTGAACGAAGATATATTTATTCAAACTGCTTTTTAATTTCTGACGGATTTGATCTTCCAGATTTTCAGTGTCTTCGATTGAAAAAGTCCGGGAAAGTCTGAATCGCCCGCCCGGTTTAAATTCAGGAACCTTGTCTTCCGTGAATTCAATTTCGGATATTTCTTTCAGTTGAAGATATTTCCATAAAAGGTATTCCGTATTGCCCCCGCTTTTATTTTCTCCTCCTGATTGCGGAATTATTCTCATTTCCTGTGTCTTCAGACTGAAATCCAATGGATGCGAAGCAGTCGGGACAACAGGAATAGAAATGGTTGTTTTTTGAGGGATACTATTGCCTAAATTGTTCAATTGTCTGGTAGCATAATCCAACTGGTTCATATAGATCGGATTATAATAAATAGCCTGCGGAAGAACCTGTTGACCTGTCTGTCCAAAATTATTCGGTAATCCAAATTTGAAATGATTTTTGCTATGATGAGAATGGCCGTGCGATCCGGCGAAGATTGCAAATGATGATATAAAGAATAGGATTGAACCTATGCAGCACGGCAGATTAATAGAATCAAAAATCCTGAGCATTTTGAAAGTGTAGAATATTTTTAGTTGATAATCAAGAAAATTAATTTTGCATTATAGTATTTGTTTTCTGGGTTTTTGCAAAAATTTAATCCCCCGGGAAGCATTTCTTCCCGGTTGTCCCATTAATTCAGGGACATTTCTATTTTGTGATCAGTAATATTTGCTTTTCAATTCTCCAGAAATTGAATTCCTGCATCATCATAAAGAGACCTGCATATGATACAATCCTGAACAGCCCTGTGATAATTTCTTCTTGTATCATCATTGATTTTTGGCCAGAGATTATCAGCTTCGAGTGGATCTCTGGAGAAATCATAAAGTTCTTCTGTTTTTGGTGTAGAGTTAATCCGTACAAGGTAATTCATTTTTCCGGAAATCAATCCGAACCCAACTCTATATAATGATGTCGGGTTATTGTTCGCGATCAGAATTTTTCTTTCCGGATCAATGGAACGGAAAAGAGAAGTTCCTGTGAAATTTTTCCCGAGTTTATTTATTTCCCCGGTCTCTCTGATTTTCCAGAAGTCAATCATTGTTGGAATAATATCAGAATTAAACACATTTACGTCTTTGTTTTTTTCCAGTGCAGCCATGGAAAAATTATTCTGAAGCTTCTCAGGGATATAGATCATCATTGGAATCGAAACAGTTTCGATATAATTGTTGTCTATGTGGCCAAGATAATTGTGATCAAAGATAGCTTCCCCGTGATCTGATGTAATGAAAACGATAGTGTTCTCCATCATCGAATTTTCTTTCAGGGAATCGAAGACCCTGCTTATCAATGAATCAAAATAATAAACCGAATTGTCGTACCCGTTGATAACATTGTCGAACACGGGCCATTTTTCGTAGTTTATAGGGGTATAATAAGGAAAATGATTTGTGTTCAGGTGCAGCACTCCTGA
>JAIOQL010000432.1 GCA_021413405.1 Leptospira sp. | reverse complement strand
TTATAATAAATAATAATTATCAGAGGTTAAAATGAAAGTTTGTGTTATCGGTAGTGGTTATGTCGGGCTTGTTGCAGGTGCATGTTTTGCTGAATATGGGAATCATATTATTTGCGTAGACAAGGACGAAAAGAAAATAGCGGACCTCAAAAACGGGATTATCCCAATTTATGAGCCCGGCCTCTCTGAACTTGTGATTAAAAATTCGAAAGAAGGCAGGTTGCATTTTACGAATTCGACTAAAGAGGGTGTCGAAAACTCCGATTTTATTTTCATTGCTGTAGGAACTCCGACAGGTGCAGAAGGAGAAGCGGATCTGTCCATGGTACTGAGTGTAGCCAAAGAAATTGGCTCGAATATGAACGGATATAAGATCATAGTCGACAAATCAACGGTGCCTGTCGGAACAGCGGAAAAAGTTAAATCAGCAATTCAGAAAGAAACGAAACATCCGTTTGATGTTGTGTCAAATCCGGAATTTCTGAAAGAAGGCGCGGCGATAGAAGATTTCATGCGTCCGGAGAGAGTCGTTATTGGAACTGATTCCGAAAAAGCTTCCACGATGATGAAAGAGCTTTATTCCCCATTTGTTCTCAATGGAAACCCTATTCTGGTCATGACGATTAAATCAGCAGAGGTAACTAAATATGCATGTAACGCATTTCTTGCTACTAAAATTTCCTTCGCAAATGAAATGGCAAACTTATGCGATATTGTGGGTGCAAATTATGAAGATGTCCGTGTGGGCATGGGAACCGATTCACGGATCGGCAGAAAATTTTTATACGCTGGAATTGGTTACGGGGGTTCCTGTTTTCCAAAAGATGTTCGTGCATTGATAAAAACCGCAAAGGATCATAAAGTTCCGATGAAAGTGATCCAGATGGTGGAAAATGTAAACGAAGATCAGAAATTGATCCTCATCGAAAAAATAAAAAGGCATTACGGCGCAGATAGTCTCAAGGGAAAAACCTTCGGAGTATGGGGACTGGCTTTCAAACCGGGAACGGATGATATGCGCGAAGCTCCTTCCATTCCACTGCTGACACAGTTGCATAAAGAGGGTGTGATTCTACAGGTTTTCGATCCGGCTGCTCATGAAACTTCTAAAATGTATTTTGAAGGGAAGGTTAAATATGTAAATAGCGCCTACGATGCTTTAACCGGGGCGGATGCAATGCTGCTTCTTACTGAATGGCGGGAATTCAGGGAACCGGATTTTGATAAGATCAAATTGTTGTTAAAACAGCCTCTCATTTTCGACGGAAGAAATCAATATAAGAAAAGCATGATGGATCGGTTGGGCTTCAAATACTATTCAATCGGTCTTGGTTAGTAAATTAGTCCTGGAGTTGAGTCAGATCTTATCGATTTCTTTCTGAATGTTGAGTTTTTCAGACGGATCGGAAGTCAGCTCCTTTGCTTTCAGAAGATCAGTTTTGGCTTCTTTGATCTTCCCTGTTTTGCTATAGGCAATCCCGCGAAAATAAAGAGCAGATGCATGGTCACCGGTTCCCGGTGGATAACTGTTAAGGTATCTGGTCCACCAGACAATTGCATCCGAAAAATTTTCGTTATCCATCCGGATGAGGCAAAGATTATAAATTGAATCATGCCGTTTTTCCGGATTCTCCTTTCCCGGAGAATTGTATGATACAAGGAAATGTTTAGCTGCCTTTTCCAGATCACCGCTCTGATAATAGTAAACACCCAATTTATAGTTAGTGAGCACTCCTTCCGGATCCGTTTTTAGCCGTGCGATCAGAATTCCTTCAATGTCCCGTTTTTCGTATGATTCTCTGATTTTCTGCAGAACCATCTCTTTAGTCGGAAGACCGGTCAGTTTATCTATAAAATTTCCGTTTTTATCGAGAAACAGGATAGTCGGGTAACCTTTCACATCAAATTTATTCATCAGATTGGGGAATTCC
>JAIOQL010000431.1 GCA_021413405.1 Leptospira sp. | reverse complement strand
GAGCAGGAACGAAAAGACCTGGTGAGGGTTCTTTTGAAAATGAGAGAAAACCTAAGAACCAGACGGCTCCAATAAAATTTTTTTATGCTTGCATGAAAGCAAGAAACAATGATTGTCGCCACGGGCAGCCACAAAATTAGTTTTGCCCAAAACTAATTATAGGAGATCACTATGGATCTTATTATAAAATACTTTGAAACAATTCCTTCTTGGCACCGGAGCCTAATTCTGTTTGGCGGTTTCACTTTTTTCTGGTTTCTCGAAGCGCGTTTCGCACCATTTATTTCCGACAGACTTTCTCACGCGAGAGTGAATATTTTTTTCTGGATCACAACACTCGTGATAAATCTTATTTTTGCCGGAACTATTCTCAAAGCATCCTTAATTGCAGAAGAAAATAATTTTGGTCTTTTGAACCAAATCGAATTGCCTTTATGGGCGGAGCTTTTGATCGCAATTTTGTTGTTAGATGCCCTGGCCGTTTTTCTGCCGCATTGGATACAGCACAAAATTCCTTTTTTGTGGAAATTCCATGTTATTCATCATTCTGATCCGATTGTCGATGTTACGACAGGTTTGCGACATCATCCCATTGAAGGACTTTTGCGTGTTGTTTTTACAGTAGCGTTCGTTTTTTTGTTAGGAGTACCAATCGGGTTTCTAATGTTGTATCAAACTCTTTCGGGGCTTTTTGCGCAAATCATACACGCTAATATTCGTATCCAACCGAAACTCGAACGGCTTCTATCGTTCGTTTTCGTTACTCCATCACTCCATCGAGTTCATCATCATCACAAACTTCCCTACACGGATACAAATTATGGAAATATTTTCTCACTTTGGGACCGTCTGTTCGGAATGGCGGTTCATTTAAATAGAGAGGAGATTCATTACGGCGTCGATTCTCTTCCGCATTCGGCGGAGCGAGAATCCAGCGCGTTCCAGTTACTAACCGCGCCGTTTCGAATTCGAATAATAAAAAATTAAAATGTTAACGGTGGTGGTCTCATGGAAACGTGCCACCACCGTCACAACTGATCTGAACATCTGAAATACAGGCTGGGAATAGATCCAAATGATAATCAATTCAATTACAAACGAAAGGACAAAAAAACGAATTTTTTTCAAACGTTGCGAACTTTCTCCGGATCTTTTACTCGCATCAGCACCCGGTAGTGACTCCACCCAAGACGATAATCGAGTTTTACTCCCTGGTAAAATTTTATAACCTCAAACAGACTTCTCTCGGAGAATCCCTTCCCAAACTTCCGGTTTAAATCACGGGAAAGTTTTTCTATAAATCTCTCATATTTCGAATTTTCTTCGTCATCGTGTCCTGCTTCTGCTATTTTCCTCCCGATTTCAAGGTTGGCTTCCAGGGCAAGCCGGTTGTTTCCCATCCCGATATCTTTTTTTGAATCCTCAAATATCCAGATGATTGCATTTTGGTTTTTGAATAAACTGTTTCTTTTCGCTCACAATGGATTTTCCTGGAAAAAAATTTAGCCAACAATTCTCAAGGCTTATATTCTTGCATTGATTTATATCAAGTCCGGGATCAATAAAACTTCTGAATTTTGATATGAACTAAAAGAATCCGTATCAAATAAGATTTAAGGGCGGTTATGGAGGTGTGATTGATCGACCGGGCAAAATCCATAATCCCCTTCATTTGAAATAATAAGTTTTAGTGAAGCAGTAATTCTACAGGAGTACGGCGGAATGGGTTCAGAAATTTCAAATGAAAGCCTGCATCTTTTGCATCAGTACAAGAATGCAATCGACCAGAGCACAATCGTCTCAAAAACGGATATTCACGGAAAAATCACTTTTGCAAATGATGAGTTTTGCAGATTGTCGAAATATAATAAAGACGAACTTGTAGGAAGTCCGCACAACATTGTGCGTCATCCCGGTATGCCTAAATCTGCATTCGAAGACCTATGGTTCACTATCAAATCGGGAAGAATCTGGAAAGGGATCGTGGACAATCGTGCAAAGGATGCACAGACATATACAGTTAGAGCAACGATTCTACCTATAATAAATACGGACGGAAATATCCAGGAATATATAGGGATTCGCACTGATATTACCGAACTGGTTTCAATGCAAAAACGTATGGACGGTATGCTTTCCGCCAGCCAAAAATTTGTTCCGGATGAATTCCTTAAATTTCTCGGTAACACCGATTTGACGGATATTAAAGTCGGAAATCAATGCGAAATGGATCTGACGATTCTATTTGCAGATATCCGTGATTTTACCCGCACAACTGAAAAGTTGAGTAGCCGCGATACTTTTTTTCAACTCAATGAATATTTATCCTTTATGGAACCTGTAATAAAGGCAAACGGAGGATTTATCGATAAATTTATCGGTGATGCTATTATGGGCCTTTTTCATTCACCGGATAATGCAATAAATGCAGGAATCCAGATGTTTTCTGAATTAAAGAAGCTGAATGAAAAAAGATCTGCAATCGGTATGACAGTGATTAAGATAGGATGTGCTATCCATTCAGGTTCTGTTATTATGGGGACAGTCGGCACAGAATTCAGAATGAACACTACAGTAATCGGTGACCCGGTGAACACTGCTGCAAGACTTGAAAAGCTGACAAAAAAACTTCATTAGAATGAAAGTGAATATCCGATGATGTGTTAGGCGAAATCGAAAGATGAGAAAAAATTTTCCTGTCACAGACAGAGAAGTAGTATTGAAGGATACTACTATCATCAATTCCAAAACAGATCTGAAAGGAATCATAACTTATGTGAACACCGATTTTCAGCTCATCAGCGGGTATACAGAAAAAGAATTACTTGGACAACCACACAATCTGATCAGGCATCCGGATATGCCGGAAATCGCATTCAAGGGTCTCTGGGACACTCTCGAATCCGGGTCTCCATGGAAAGGAATCGTGAAGAATCGGGCCAAAAGCGGCGACTTTTATTGGGTAGATGCGACTGTAACAACGTTGTACGAAAATGGAAAACCTGTCGGGTATATCTCTGTTCGTACAAAAGCAACAATGGAACAGATTCATTCCGCTGAAACACTTTACAGGCAAATCAATAATGGAACTTATCGACCGCAAAAAGACGGATTTTTCAGGAAGTTAGCCGATCGTCCTGCAATAGTAGCATTCATTTCTTGCGGATTCTCGTTCATTTTTGTGTGCGGAGGTTTAATTCTTGAATACTCTATTATCGGAAGGGAATTCAATATTCATTCTGTTCTATCAGCATCACTTATGATTGTCGGATTAGTTATGAATTTCACATCATTCTTCTATTATTTTAGAATAGTAGACAGGTATATTAAAAAATTATCGGGAATGTTTAAAATACTGGAAACTGGTGATCTTAAAAGCGATATAGATGCGAGAGCAATTGAAGGTTTCAGTGGAGTTATGAAATCATTCAAGGATATCCAATTAAATTTCCGTGGCCTGATATCACAGCTTGTAGGGAATGCAGAGCAGGTGAATACACAGGCATTTGAAGTTATGCATGAGATCGACAGCATAAATCTTGCAATGAAGGAGACCTCAAAAGCAATGCAGATTTCGGCCGAATCCATTGCGATGACCGCGATGAATGCAAGTAATGTTTTCGAACAGATGAATTCTCTGAACGATCTGATTAATTCTATAGATCGGGAAGCCGATTCAGCGAAGCTTGGTGCAACGTTAACAAAAGAGACTGCGGAGACGAGTGGTGGATTGAGTAAAAATGCAATTCAAGCAATGACGGAGCTTGTATCAAAAGTTGAAAAAGTTTCTGAAATAATCCTGGAATTGCATTCGCAAACAAATGAAATCGGCAAAATTGTCGAATTCATTACCGAAATTTCCGATCAGACAAATTTGCTCTCGTTAAATGCTGCTATCGAAGCCGCGAGGGCGGGAAAAGAAGGCAAAGGATTTGCAGTTGTTGCAGATGAAGTCAGAAAACTTGCGGAAAAATCCCGTAATTCTGCCTCCAATATCGCTTCACTGGTAAAGAAGATTCAAACTCAGACCTCGTTTGCAATTAAACAGATAAATGCAACGAGGGATGATGCAGATTCCAGTGCTTGCAGCCTCGATCAGGTTGGAACTTCACTAAATGAAATAATGGAAAATATGAATAGCACAGTTGCAAAAATAATTCAGATCACAATAAATGTTAAAGAAATTAAGGAAATGTCGGATATTGTGAAAAAAAATATAGAAGAAGTGAGCGACAACAATACCGCAAGCAGTGCAACAGTAGAAGAAATTTCAGCAAGTATCACAGAGCAGGGAACGGCGCTTGAAGTTATTGACGAGAGCTCAAAATCTCTTGCCAGAAATGCAAAAATTACAAAGGAGACAACTGTATCTAAATATCGCTTTTGATTCTGTTCAAATAAAAAAAATCCCCCGCAATTTTCCCAAATTGCGGGGGCCGCTATTAGCTAACTACACTGCTTCCTTTTTCAGCCGAATCTGTCTGAAATGAGTTTCACGACCTGCTCAGGCCTTGCATTCGCCTGAGCAAGCATTGCCATCGCACTCTTTGACAAGATCTGGTTCTTCATGAACTCAACCATCTCGGAAGCCATATCCGCATCACGGATACGGCTTTCGCTTGCGACGACGTTCAGATACTGCGTGTCAAGAGCTTTCGATGTGATCTCAAGCCTGTTGTAATAGGCTCCGAGATCTGCTCTCTGTCTCGACACCTTTCCGATAGCATCGTCGATTGCGCCCATCATTTTGTTTGCGTTAGCCGGCGTTGAGATAGTCTCTCTTTTTCCGGCCTTCTGCAATTTGAGAGCTGTAGCATTCATCGTTCCGATGTATATCTGCAACTTCTCATTCTGATTGGCCCCGACCTGCAGCGTCATAGGGTTTTTCTTCTGTTTTGCATAGGTCCCATCCAAAGTTTTCACCTTGTTGAACTCTGCAGTGTTTCCCATCCGGTCGATTTCATCGATCAGTTGCGAAACTTCCAGCTGAACCTGCTGACGATCTCCCACGGAGTAGATCCCATTTGCGGACTGAACAGAAAGTTCGCGGAGTCTTTGCAGAATTTCGTTCACCTGATCAAGTGAACCCTCCGTTGACTGTACGAATGATATACCATTCGTCACATTCTTTTCAGCCTGTGCAAGCCCCCTGATTTGCGTTCTCATTTTTTCTGAGACAGCAAAACCGGTTGCATCATCTCCCGCGCGGTTGATCCGCAGTCCAGTCGCCAGACGCTCCATGGATTTATCCATTTCTGCGTTTGCCGATTTCAAAACCTTGTTCGCTGCGAGCGCGCTCAAGTTATGTCCAATTATCATATACACTCTCCCTGTGCTTGATTCGGATTCATCCAAAAACCCGAAGAGTTATTCACTCCTTTCTTGGGGCGTCCGGGCGGGCTGCTACAGGCTCGCGCATCCGCGCTCGGTCGAAATTTAGCGTTGCCCATTTAGTAAACGTTATCTAAATTATTTTTCGACCGTAGCCTTTCGCATCCCTGACGCGGTGTTCGTTCAAAATTTTTTCTTACTGAAAAGATATTATCTGATGCGCGTCTAAGAACGTCTCTGAGATGTCACCTCGATACATTTTTTGCATTGGTTCCCGAGTGGAAAACCCAATAGGCATTGGGTTTTTTGTATCGAGGGACAAGCAAAAAACACTCGGTGACCAATTTCCAGGCACGCTCTAAAAGAAAAAATGTCTCGCATAGCTCGGCTGTTGGAGAGCGAGAGCGATGGGTGGAAGCCGCTAAGATCGCAAAGAGTCCTGTTTTTTTTTACTCTTTTCTTGGCGCCTTTGCGTCTTGGCGTGATAAATTATCTTCTTCTGCTCTAGTGACGAATAACGAAAAAAATTCGCAATACGTCATACATCAGTGATCCACCCCGATTTAAAGTTTGTTCACCCCAACAAAGGGAGTGAATAACCCGCACAAGTGTATATGATCTATTTCAAAGAACTCTTTTTTCGCCGAAAACGGCTTTTATTCAGACCGAAACTGAAAGAATACGAAAATTATTCGTGCGAATAACTTTCGTATCTCACTGTTTTAATCCATCCAAATGAATTTCTCTTCAAATCTCAGCTGCGGAGCAGTCGGAGGACGGCTTCACCGCGTACGCTGGCCTGCGATACCATCGCTACGCTCGCCTCCATGAGAATTTTGTTCCTTGTATGTTCTACAAAAGTTTCCGCCATATCCGCATCCCTGATTCTCGATTCCGAAGCCTGAACGTTTTCATATGCGTTCATGAGCCCTTTTGCTGCACCTTCGAGCCTGTTGTAGTAGGCACCGAGATCCGCCCGGTTTTTTCCGAGCTTAGTCAATGCAGAATCTACAAGCCCGATGGCTTCGTTTGATTTTCCGGGAGTGGAAATGGAAATGGCTTTTCCGGTTGCTTTCATTCTCAGAGCCTGGGCCGTCATCGTTCCGATGTAAACACGCTCTCTCTGATTCTGATTGGCACCCATCTGGAACCACATGCTTGCGATCTTTGAACCCTTGGCATAATTTCCGTTCAATACTTTGAAACGGTTGAATTCTGCCTGCGATGCCATCCTGTCGATTTCATCTACGAGCCCGGAGACTTCCACTTGTACAAGCTGTCTGTCATCGGGAGTGTAGATTCCATTTGCAGATTGAATCGCGAGAACCCTGATCCTTTGTAGAATATTCGCGGTCTGATCCATGAACCCCTCGGCAACCTGGATGAAAGACATTCCGTCTTCTGTGTTCCTTTCTGCCTGCCTGAGGCCCTGG